>SEEY01000005.1 GCA_004211235.1 Rubrivivax sp. | reverse complement strand
CCCCCGAAGAGCCGTCGTCACAAGTTGCCGACGCTCGCGGACGTCGCCCGGGAAGCGGGCGTGTCCGACGTGGCCGCGTCCTGCGCCTTGAACGGTGCAAGGGGTTCGACGCGGGTCTCGGCCGAAACGCGGGAACGCGTCCTGGCGGCGGCCGCGCGCTTGAGCTACCGGCCGAACGCGACGGCGCGTGCCCTGACGTATCAACGCACGAACGCGATCGGCTTCGTCGCCAACATCGCCAACGAGGAGCCCAACCTCTACTTCCTGGAAGTCTTCAACGGTGTGGTGCGGGGGGCGACGGAAGCCCACCAGACCGCCTGCATCTTTCCACTCAGTGGCTGGGAAGAAGCGCCGCAGCGCATCCCGGCCTTGTGTGACGGCCGCGTCGACGGGCTCGTCGTGCTTGCGCCTTACCTGGAAGACGACAGCACGACCTGGCTGCCGCCCCATACGCCGATGGTGACGATCCACGCCGGCAGGCTGCTGCGGGCGGAGGTGAATGTCGAGGCGGACGATGCAGCCGGCGGCTACGCCATCGCACGCCACATGCTCGGGCTGGGCTATCGCCGCATCCTCTGCGTGGGCGGGCCGACCAGTGCCAAGGGTGCGGACCTCCGTGTCGAGGGCTTCCTGCGCGCCCATGCCGAAGCGGGCGTGGAGGTCGCTCCAGATCATGTGGTGCGAACGTGGTTCACGGCGGAGGGAGGCAGGCAGCAGATGCAGGCGTGGCTGGAGCGCCACCGCGGGCAGCCTTTGCCTGAGGCGGTCTGCTGCGGCAGCGACGACATCGCCTTCGGCTGTATCGACGCGCTGGAAGCCTGCGGCTTCAGCGTTCCCCGGGACATCTCGATTGCGGGCTTCGACGACACCTTGATGGCCCGCACCTTGCGCATGACGACGATGCGTCAGCCTTTGCTGGAGATGGGCCGGCGTGCGGTAGCCGTGCTGATGGAACTCATCGAAGCCCAGCGTCGCGGGGAGGCCTACCCGGGGCCCCGGGACATCGTGCTGCCCGTCGAGCTGGTGCACGGACGGACCTTGCCAGGACCTCGAAGCGACCCGCTGATGGTCCCCTGAGATGCGGGGAAGTGGCCAGGTTTTCCCCTAGGCGGTCCTTTTTCCCATCGAACTACGATGGCTGCGCGGTCTGACCGCAATCTTTTTCCTCAGGTGATTTGGCGCCGAATCAATGTGCTGGTTTGACGGCGAATCGTCTCAAGACATTCAGGTTGTCCTATGTGCCCCTCCAGGTCGAACACCCTTCATTCGCCAGCCGAGTCCCTGCCTGTGATGGCCCGCAGGTCTTGCCTGGGCGACTCGCAGCCGCGTCGCGGTGCAGTCCATTCGGTCGCGGCCGCCGGGTTTCCGGTCCTGAACGCCGGGCCCGAAGAGGTCGGCGCTGCGCCGCCGCCGATGGGATGGAGCGGCTGGAGCGGATCAGGCCTTGGTGGGCCCTTGACGGAAGCTGCCTACCTGGCAAACGCAGCCATCCTCGCCGAACGCTTCCTGCCATTCGGCTACGACGTCGCCTGCGTCGGGCCCCGCTGGTATGCGCCTGACGCGACGACGTCGGCATTCCCGCAACTTGCACAGGCGCAGCTCGATGCCCATGGCCGGCCGCAGCCATCGGCGGACCGCTTCCCCAGCGCCATGGAAGGCTGCGGCTTTGCGCCGCTGGCCGCCCAGGTCCACCGCCTCGGCCTGCGCTTCGGCGTGCACCTGGCGTGCGGCATTCCCCGTGAAGCAGTCGCGCGGGGGTTGACCATCGCCGGCAGCCGGTGGCGTTGCGACGAGGTGGCGAAACCCGCACCGGCTTCCTGGACCGCCGACGTGTGCGAAATCAACCTCGACCACCCGGGTGCTTTCGATTGGTACCGTGCCTGGTTAGCCCAGCTCGCGGCATGCGGCGTCGATGCCGTCACGGTCGACGGCATCTTTTCGCAGCACGGCGACGCGGCAGAACTGGGCCTGCTCCGCCGCGCCAGCGATGCCACGGGCCACCGCATCCGGCTGAGTGTTGCGCCCGATTCCACATTGCAGCATCGACGCGGCTGGCCCGAGCTGCGCGACGACCTCGTGAATCTGCTGGAGCCGGCGCCGCAGGCCCGCACGAGCGCCGGGCGCGCCGACGCCTTTGCATTGAACGTCGGCAAGTCGCAAGTCGGCGGGGGCGCCAGCGGGCTTGACAGCCGCCTGACGCGCGACGAGCTGATGTTCATGGTGACGGTCAGCGTCTGCGCCCGTCGTCCCCTGGTCCTCGAGGGTGACCTGCGCGGCATGGATGAGGCGACGCTGCATCTCGCGACCAACCCCGAAGTGATAGCCCTGATACGCACTCCTGGCATCGGGGAATGGCAGGCCGTTGCGGGGGGCTGCCGGTTCATACGCAGAGGCAGGCACAGCACGTGGGTCGCGTGGTTCAACACCGGCGACCGGCCCTGCAGCGTGTTGCTGCCCGAATGGCTGCCCGGCACCGGGCGCGACTGTTGGGCCGGAGCCGATCTGAAGAGGGACGCTGCGGCGCTGGATGTTCCCGCCCACGGCGTCCGGCTGATAAGTCTCGTCGCCAGGGCTTAGCGGCAGAACAGACGGAGCACGCTTGCGCGCCGGTCGGAGACGCCTCGACCGACCCGCCAATGGACTGTTCCGCACTCATGCGCGTTGCTGTGGATCGCAGAGCAGCGCGACGCATCAGCGGGCGCCGGGTTCAAGAACGACGCGTCCCCACAGGCCGGAGGGCTGACCAGCCGTGGCCTCCACCAGCACGGTGACCTGGCGGCGCGGGCCGCCCGGCGTCAAGGTCACCGCGAACGGCGCCGGCTCGGCTCCGCTTTTCTCGCCGAGCTTGACGCCATCCACCCAGACCTCTGCCCTGCCGGCGAGGCTGGCGAAGACGAGCTGAGCACGGCCGTCATTGCGGTCGGCACGAACGGACACGCTGCTGCGGTAGAGGCGAAAGGCCTGGGACTCGGCGCCGCGGCGGATCGGGGGCTCGTCCCAGCCCCAGGAGTTCATGTCGGTCTCCGCCAGCGTCACATTGGGATCGGGCCGGGTGGCAGAGGCGGGCGAGACGCGCCAGCTCAGCAGCGGCGTCGTCGGCTCGGCCGTTGGCACGCTCGCCGGCGCGGCCGCCGGCCGCAGCGTGAACACCACCTCCGCGGATTGCAGGCCGTCGGCAACAGCGCGCAGTTTCACCACGCCCTGGCCGTCGCGCCGGGCCTGGACGATGAGTTGTGCCAGGCCGTTGAACAGGCTCCGCTCGCTGGCCTTGTCGGGCTCGTGCGAGTTGGGGTCGCCGTTGCCGACGCCGATGAGGTTGGCCTGGCCCTCGAGTTCGAAGCGGACGCGCGCGTTTGCAGTCGGCACTGGCAGACCCTGGGCGTCGACGGCGCTGACAGTGATCGGCATCGCGTCCAGCCCGTCGCCGGCCAGGGCAGGGCGGTCCGGCGTCAGCACCAGGCGCGCGGCCGTGCCGCTTGTCTGGACGGCGTCGCGCGCAATCTCCTTGCCGTCCTTGAGCGCCACGGCCTCAAGGCGTCCCGGCGCATACGCGACGTTGAAATGCGCCATCTCGTAGGGGTCGACGTCCTGCTCGGCGATCACGGCGCCATTGAGCAGCAGCCGCACGCGCGGCGCGTTGCTGGCCACCATCACCTGCACGGCCTGGCCTTCGCGGCCGGCCCAGTTCCAGTGCGGTACCAGCTTGACGACCGGGCGGTCTTTTACCCACTGTGCCTGGTGGATCCAGAAGGCCGTCTTGGCAAAGCCGGCCAGGTCCATCGCGCCGAAGAACGAGCCGACGCTCGGCCACTCGTAGGGCGTGGGTTCGCCGCGGTAGTCGATGCCGGTCCAGATGAAGCTGCCGGCGATGAAGGGCCGCTCGCCGATGGCCCGCCAGGCCTGACGATGGGTGTTGCCCCAGGAGGATGGCTCGTCGTCATAGCTGCCGAATGCCTGACCGGCCCGGTCGCTCTTGAACTCGCCGCGCGTCATGTAGGCCGCGGTGTCCTCGGTGCTCGTCATCGGGCGCTTCGGATGCTTCTGGTGATACGTGTCGTAGGCGCCGATCTGGTAGTTCACGCCGACGACATCGAGCGCATCCGCGGCATTCAGATCGGTGAACAGGCCGCCGTGCATCGCGCCCGTCACCGGCCGCGTCGGGTCGAGCTTCTTGATCGCCGTGACCAGGCGGCTCGCCATCTCGTAGCCCGGCTCGGTGCTCTGCAGCGGCTCCTCGTTGAAGATCGACCACAGGATCACGCTCGGGTGATTGCGGTCGCGCCTGACCATCCAGGTGAGCTGCTTGAGGTAGTCGGGCGAGGGGTTGAAGTTGCGGTTCTCGTCCATGACGAGCAGGCCCAGGCGGTCGGCCATGTCCAGCACCTCGGCCGCGGGCGCGTTGTGCGAGAAGCGGATGGCGTTGGTGCCCATCTCCTTCAGGCGGCGCAGTCGGAACTCCCAGATGGCCTCGGGCACGGCGACGCCGACACCGGCATGGTCCTGGTGAACGCAGACGCCCTGCAGCTTGACCGGCTCGTCGTTCAGAAAAAAGCCTCGGTCCGCGTCGAAGCGGATGCTCCGAAAGCCCGTCTGAATCTCGGTGCGGTCGAGCTCCTTGGCGCCATCGCGCAGCGTCGCGCGCACACGGTAGAGGTGGGGCTGCGCCAGCGACCACAGCCGCGGCTCACGCACGTCGAGGCTGAGGCGCGCGACGGCCGATTCGAGCCCGGCCACGCTTGCGCGGCTGCTGCCTTTGGCGACCTCGCGGCCCGAGGGATCGATGACCACCACATCGACGATCCCGCTGCGCTCTGCCTTCGCGCTGCTCTGCAGCGTCACCTCGACAGGAATGGTCCAGCGACCGCTGCGCTTGACCGGGTTGGCATGGAGGCCGTCGGTGGCGATGTGCAGCGCGTCGCGCTTGACAAGCCAGGTGTGGCGATAGATGCCGGCGCCTTCGTACCACCAGCCTTCCTGCGCCTGGGCGTCGACGCGCACGGCGATCGTGTTGGCGTCGGCGCCGTAGCGGACATAGGGCGTGATGTCGATGCTGCGGCCGTTGTAGCCCGACCAGTTGCGGTCGACGACGATGCCGTTCACCCAGACCGTGCTGTGGGTGGCGATGGCATCGAACTGCAGCTCGATGTGTCGGCCGCGGTCGGATTCGGGCAGTGGCAGGTAGCGCCGGTACCAGCCGAAGCCGCGCTGGCGATAGCCCTGCGACGCGTTCTCGTTGCGATCAAACGGGTTCTCGACGGCCCAGTCATGCGGCAGGTCGACTCGCCGCCAGGCGGAGTCGTCGAAGTCGGCCGCGGCGGCGCCCCAGGCGCCGTTGGCCTTGCCGTTGTGATAGCTCATGCCGTGGCCCTTCACCACAGGCATCGGCACGTCACCGCGGTGGAACAGCCAGCCGCCATCCAGCGACAGGCGCTCACGGCCGGCGGCCTGCGCGGGGCTGCTCGTGAGCGTAAGCAGAACGAGGATCGTCGCGATCAGCCAAACCTGGCTGCAGGAGGCACGGGGCATGGCTCGACTTTCTTTGGCTTGGACACGCTCAGGCGCGGCATGAGCGGGTGCGGCTTTGGGGGCGATGGCGGTCGCAAGAAAATGGTCGCGCGGTCCCTTTTGAAGACCGCGCGACAAAACCAGGCGATGCCTGCCTGGCAGACCCAGAGAAGAGCCCGTTAATCGTTGCGGTTGCCGTGGCGGCTGCGGCACCTTGCGCCGAGGCCTACCCCGGCCAGGCCGGCCAGCCAAAGGGCCATGCTGGCCGGTTCCGGCACGGCGGACACGGACACCGAATCGGCGGAAGCGGTCAGTCCAATGCGCATCTTTGCCCAGGTGTTTTCGGTGGCGGAGGGATTGGTCCAGCTCGCGGTCAGCATGGAGGGGCCGCTGTAGGCCGGCGATGTGGCGTCCACGAATGCTTCAACGTAGTTCGCGGCGTCACAGGTATCTGTCGTGAAGTCGGTGCTGCAGAGCTCGATGGAGGCGTTGGCCTGCGCCTGGTGGCCGCTGGCGTGCAGGCTGTCGAGCATGAAGCTGACCGTCACGGTGCCACCGGCGGCCACCAGGATCTGACCGTCAAAGATCTTGGCGAAGGCCCAGCCGGCCTGGCCGCCGCTCACGTCCACCATGGCCGACGCCGTCACGCCGTTCATGTCGGTGTTGGGCGTCTTGGCGGTGATCTGGGCCTGCGCGCTGTCAAGGCTGTCCATCACGGAGCTGTTGAGCGCCCGCCCATGCCAACCCACGGATTGATCCGCAAGACCGGGATTCAGCAGCGCCGACTGGGTGCTGGCGCTCGGGGCGACCCAGTCCACGTCCAGCGGGACATACGCCCACACGGTGCCCGCCGAGAAGCTCAGGTTCGAAATCCTCACTTCGGCGCTGTCGGCGGCGGCCAGCTGGCAGCCAGCGATCAACGCAGCGACGAGGGCGGTCTTGTGTCGGAGCAGCATGGTCTTTGTCGGTTGTTGGGGTTCGCCGCAGAGCCGGCGTTCCCGGCATCCGTTTGGTATGACCAGTTTCACGACATTTGGCTTTTGGTCATACCGGTACAAACACCTATCCCCCGAGCGGACGCAGTTGCGCGTCGCTGCACGTCGGCTTGCCCTCCCTACGAACCGTCGGTACGGCTGCGGGTGCGCGGGCTGGTGTCGAGACTTAAACCGTCTTCATCCGCGCGGTACCGCGCGATGTCAGGGCTCGCGCCATTCGTACTCGAAGACCTTTGCCCAGTCCTCGGCGCCGTCTCCACCCTTTCGGCTGTGCGACTCGAAGATGCGACGCCAGTTCTCCCTGACGTAGTCGGTGCTACGTTCAATTTCACGTATCACTTCCGTTCTCTCCAGTGCCGCGATCTGGTTGCCCGCAGCCACCAGGTTCTCGACCGTCGAGACACGTGAGGGATGCTTGAGAGTGAGGTCCATCCGGAACGCCGGGACTCCTGCGCGGCTGTAGAACGGCAGAACGTCATAAAGGGGCGACAGTTCCCACTCGCCCAACCCGAGTTGCCGGAGGCTGGTGTTCCAAGGATGGTCATCCGTGTTGCCCACCACCGCATTCAGGATGATGCGGGCGAACAACTCCTTCGCGTCCTCGGCGCGTTTGAGTTTCGACCGCAGCCTGACATAGTTCCGCTTGGGGTCTTCCGTGTCCGTGGAGGGAAGAATGTCGAGTGCCGTTGCTGCGCTCACACAGTGCCATACCGCCCCCTCCAGCCCCTCTCGATCAAACCGAGCGATGCGCAGCGCCGGAGCATCGTTGAACCACATCACTTCGTGCTCGGGGACGCGCATGCCAAGCTCTTGCGCCAGGGTCAACGCGGTTGCCTCAGCTGCGACGCTGTCGACTCGCTCCGACGGAAGCGCGAACTTCAAGAGCGAGGGTCTGCATGAGCCATCCTCGAGCTCGAAGGACAGAGCCACCTTGGGCCGCTCGCCGCCCATGGCCCCGGACGAGGATTCCAAGGGAGCTGCTGCAAGCGATTCCTTGGTGATGTTTCGCAGCGCGGCATTGATGGCATCCAGGGACTCTGGCCGCGCGTCCGGCTCGCCGACGAACAGCGCGCCGAATCCGTCCGCAGGGGCATGGAGGAGGCGCTCCCACCAGCCCCAGGGCTCCGCGCCCGGCAACGTCGTTCTTGCCGCCTGGCGTTTGACAACCTCCAGCGACCAGCCAGACAACGCAACGTCGCAGAAAACCGGGAATGGCGCAGGGCCCGTCCGGGTGAAAGCAGACCGCTGCTTCGTTCGCAGGACCGTGGGATCCAGTTCCCAGGCGTCGCGACCGCGCGCCAGATACCCGCTATCGAAAAGGAATTCCCAGCGCGACGACTCCTGCGTGAGTTCCCCCACCAGCACCGGAACGCGCTTCAACTTCACCGGGTCAAGGGTCCATCGGTACACCGGGGCGCGTCGGGTCATTGAGGCGCCTGCTTGCGTCTTGCAAACCGCGGCAGCTTGCTGCGCACGGCGTCTTGGTAGGTCAGGTCCTGCGCAGCGTCAGCAAGCGCGCTCTGAAGACTGACATCGTCCAGCGCCCAGAGCAGCCGCGCCACATCCGCAAAGCGCGCCGAGAGACCGCCAGCTTCAATGGACATCAATGTCAGCCTGCTGATGGCTGCCCGTTCGGCGAGCTCCTTTTGAGTCAGACCTCGTGCCAGCCGCATGACGCGAATGCGCAAACCAACCTCGGCCACGAACTGGACGACTTCAAACGGTTCAGACAAAGGGTCTCTACTGCGCATAAGTATCATATTTTAGACCTAGCGATGAGTTAGGTCTAATAAAACGTGCCTTGCAGTAGGCCGCCCAGACACTGTGGTCATGAACACTGCCGTGAGACTGGGCGAGGCACTACGTCTCCACCCGCCAGTGCACGGTGCGGCGGCCTCCGCGCCGCGCCCGGTTCAGGGCGCCTGCAGCTGCGTCAAATCCTCCACGCCGGCCATCTGCGACAGCAGGCCGGCGTAGTGGCGCAGGTCGACCTGCAGCGCGGCCAGTTCGGTGCGGAAGGTGGCGCGCGTCTCGGAGGCTTCCAGCGCCCCGGCCAGATGGGCCCGGTGCCACTTGGCCGTGAACGGCCGCACCTTCTGGTTCAGCACGATGATCGCGATCTTGGCGAAGCCGTCGGCATGCCGGCGCCCGGGGGCTTTCAGGACCGTGCGGGTGAGGGCGAACAGGTCGTGGATGGACTTCAGGGCTGCCACCTCGTCGCCCGCCTCCTGAGGCAGGGCTTGCGTCGTGGTGCGGGTCAGCAGCTCGACATAGAGTTCCCAGGCGGCGTCGGCATCCTGGTCGTTGGGCGCGAATTCGGCGTCCAGAAAGCCTGCGTGGATCTTCAAGCCCTTCAGGCTCCACGCGTCCAGCCACTCACGGAGTTTCATCGTTCTCTCCCGGTTCAAGGATGGGGCGCGGTCACGCGACCGCGCCTTTCAAGCTGGGCAGACGCGTCACCATGCGCAGCGACACCGTCAGTCCTTCCAACTGGTAGTGGGGGCGCATGTAGATCGCGGCGGCGTAATAACCCATCGACTCACCGGCATCTTCCAGCGACACCTGGGCCTCCGCCAACGGCCGCTGCGACCGCACGGATTCCGACGACTGCGCCGGATCCTTGTCGACGTACTGCTGCAACCATTGGTTCAGGAAGCGCTCCAGCTGCTCGCGGCTGATGAACGAGCCGATCTTGTCGCGCGTGATGCACTTGATGTAGTGAACGAAGCGGGAGCAGGCGAACAGATAGGGCAGGCGCGCGGCGAGCGGCGCATTGGCGCTGGCCTCCGCGTTGTCGTAGGCCGGAACCTTTTGCAGGGACTGCGCGCTGATGAAGGCAGCTACGTCCGTGTTCCTGCGGTGCATCAGTGCCAGGAAACCGGCCCGGGCCAGTTCGGCCTCGCGGCGGTCGGAGATGGACACTTCCATCGGGCTGGGCGTCCCCGCGCCGTCGCCGCTGGGTATGACGTGCACAGGCAGCCCTTCCACGGCACCACCGCCCTCAAAGCCGCGGATGCTCGCGCACCAGCCGTATTCCTTGAAAGCGCGGTTGATGTTCGCCGCCATCGCATAGGCGCTGTTGGCCCAGACGAAACCGTCACCGGCAGAGCCGCCAGTGTCTTCCTCGAAGTCGAATCCCTCGACGGGATTCGAGCCCGCGCCATAAGGCTGGCGCGCGAGAAACCGCGGCAGGGTCAGCGCAAGGTAGCGGGCGTCCTCCGACTCGCGCAATGCACGCCAGCCGGCGTACTCGGGCGTGGCGAAGGCGTTGGCCATGTCGCGACGCTCGGACAATTCCTTCCAGCTGTCCATCTCGATGACGGCGGGCGAGGCGCCGGCGATGAAGGGCGCATGCGCAGCCGATGCGATCTTCGACAGCTCGCCGAGCATTTCGACGTCCGCGGGCCTGTGGTCGAAGTGGTAGTCGCCGATGAGGCAGCCATAGGGCTCGCCACCGAACTGGCCGTACTCCTCCTCGTACACCTTCTTGAACAGCGGGCTTTCGTCCCAGGACGTGCCGCGATACCGCCTGAGCGACTTGGCGAGGTCCTTCTTCGAGACGTTGAAGATCCTGATCTTGAGGTCGGGGCCGGTGTCGGAATGCGTCACCAGGTAATGAAGGCCGCGCCAGGCGCCTTCCAGTGCCTTGAAATCATCATGGTGCAGGACGCGGTTGAGCTGTTCGGACAGACGCCGGTCGTGGCTCGCCACCAGCCGCGCGATGTCGCTGTAAAGGTCGCCCCCGGTCCAGGCTTCGTCCTGCCAGGCCAGCCGGGCCAGCGTCAGTACCGCCTGCTCGATGAGCACCTTCGCGTCCTCGGTGCGCGGCTTGAAGGCCCGCTCCAGCAGCGCCGCCACATCACTGCCTCGGTAGGGGGCATCCGCCAGGCTCGGCTCGCTGCTGGATACCACGGTGCCGAGCCAGGCCCGGTCCTTCAGCATTTCTGTGAGCAGCAGCTCGGCGCCTTCTTTGCCGTCGCTGTAGCTCAGCAGGTCGCGCAGCTGTTCGCGCGCCTGCAGCATCTTTGCCAGGGGCTCGATGCGCCGCGCGACCGCTGCAGGCGAGAAGTCGTCGAGGCGGTTGAAGGTCAGGTCCACGGCAAGCGGGAGGCTGCCTTCCAGCAGGTTCTCCACCTGGAAAGCGACGCGCGGGCCGATGAACTGCATGCGCGCGTCGAAGTTGTCTACATCGATCTGGACGAACTTGCGTTCGGCGACGCTCGGCAGCGGTTCTGCCGGCGTCCCGGACAGGTCGGCCAGCACGCCCATCACGAAGGGCAGCTCGACATGCTTCGTCGCGCCGTACATCTCCAGCTCGTACTCGATTTGCACGCGCGGTGCGCGGTTGCGCGCCACGAACTTCTGGCTCGACACAGCCGCCTGCCTGCGCGCCTGCAGCCGGTAGCGCTCCCCGCCGACCACGCGCAACTCGAAGCTGTCGCCTTCCACCGGCACGAGGCTGCGCTGCCGCGGATTCAGGCGAGCGGGCTGGCCCGTGCCGGTGCCGCTGCCGGAGGCGGGCAGGATCTCGATGAGCACGAGCGGCGTGTCCGGCACCTGGATCTTCAGCGTCGCGCGCACCGTGGCGGGCGCGAATTCGATCATGCCCTCGCGCAGGGTGACGGCCAGCTCGAGCTCGCGCGCCGGAGGCCGCAGCCAGTGCCAGGCGCCGCCGCCGCGGGACTCCACATGGCGCAGCAGCTGCCCTTCGCCGCTGCGCAAGGCGGCGCCCATTGCAAACATCTGCGCCTCTTCCACGCGCTGCAGGGCGCGCGGCAGGCGCGCCACCGCCTGCGTGGCCCAGCGCCAGGCGCCGCTGCGGCTCGGGTCCACGACGGTGGCCACCATGCTGCGCAGCACGGCGCGCGCCGCATCGTCGTCGCCCCGAGCCCAGTGGTAGCACGCCGCCTCCTCCGCCCGCAGCGCCGGCGCCAGGTTGGCATGGGCCTCGCAAACCAGGCGCCACGCCCGCTCCAGCAGCGCCTCGTCGCCGCGCAGGCGCCGCAGCAGCAGCTCACGCGACTCGCCGTCGAAGACCAGGCCCGTCGTCGCGCGGTCCCGCACGACCGGGCTGAACCACAGCGCCACTTCGACATCGACGGCGCAGTCGAGCGCCAGTCGCATGGCACGCAGCAGCGGCGGTTCGACGCGCACGGCCAGGGCGCACGCCGAGGCCAGCCGAAGGGTCGCCTCGTCCAGCGCTGCGAGCGGGTTCAGAGGCGTCGCCTGGCCGATGCCCGCATCGTCCGGCTCATCCGGCAGGTTGGCGGCAGGGCCTCCGGCCAGCACCGCAGCGGCCAGCGTCCGCAGCCCCGACCGGCGACCCCACGGCAGGAGCCGGGCATGGCGCTTCAGGCCTGCGGGCAGCGTGGCCGCGCCGCGCGGCACGACCACCATGGGCGTGGCACCGGCACGCTGCGCGCTGCCCAAAAAGCGTTGCCACTCGCCAGCATCCACCGGCAGCGCACCCGGCGCGTAAGGCGGCAATGCCAGGTCGGTGACCAGCACGAGGCCCATGCCGAGGCTGCCGGGGCGCCAGGCCTGCCAGTCCAGGCCGACGCGCACATCCCGGCTCGGTACGCCCAGGAAGCCTTCCACCCGCAGGCGTGACGGTCCGACGGTGCGGCGGAAACTGCGCACGAGCTGGGCCACGTCCTGCTGGAAGGGCTGCATCGACTCGCCTTCGTCCACCAGCAGCCGAACGCCCTTGAGCGTCGTGGCGACGGCTCGCCGGGGCACGCGCCGCAGGGGTCGACCCGCAGCCACATTGCTGACCACGGCCGCGAGGTCCAGCTCGCCGCTGTCCTGCCACGTGGCGGCCAGCCGGGCGACGATGGCGCGCTGCAACCGGGCGTCGAACAAGGTCTCGCGCTGCGCGTTGAACGGGTCGGACACGCGCACGGGGGCGTCCAGCGGTTCCACCTGAGCCAGCCAGGCGGGCGCCGGCTCGTGGTCGGCGGTGTCCTGGGTCAGTTCCGCGTCCCGTGCGGGCGGGAGTTGCTGGTCCGCGTGCACGGCCCGCGGAACATTTGAATTCGCCTGAGACGTTGAGGGATCGTCCCGGTCGTCCTCGTCAAGCGCATGCGCCGTGGCCGTGGCGCTCGGCGCCTCCGTCGGCGCGCTCCTCGCCAGGCCGAGCAACTTCGCGACGGCCCTGGCTGCCGGCTCGTCCGCAGCCTGAAGGCGACTCAGCGCACGCAGGCAGTCGCCGAGCTGGGACGGAGGCGGTCGCGTCATCGCTGGGTGAACCGTCAGCCGAGCACCACTGCCGCCAGCTGTTGGAAGGCGGGCGACGCCGGCGTGATGACGAGGTCGCGGCAGGCCCGGAGCAGGTCGAGGTACTCGGCGGGGTTGGCGTCGCGCCGGTCGCCCTTGTCGGCCGATTCCAGCGCGAGGTCGGTGACGGCAGCCGCCAGTGCGGGATCGAGCGTCGGGAAATGCGCGCGCCCGATGGCCAGCAGGCGGGCGCGGTCGAACTTCGGCAACGTCAGCTCCACGCAGCGGCGCAGGAATGCCGGCGGCAGGTCGCGCTCCTCGTTGGTGGTGATGATGATGACCGGCGTCGGCCGGCGAGCCGCGACATGCTGGCCGGTCTCGATGACATCGAAGGCCAGGTCGCCCAGCGGGCGCAGCAGGCTGTTGGGCACATCCGGGTCGGCCTTGTCGATCTCGTCGATCAGCAGCAGGCTGCGCTGCGGCTCGGTGCCGCCCGGCGGCAGCGCGCCGTCGCCATCCTTGACGTCGGCGACACGCTGCTGTTGTGCGGCGCTGGAAGGATCGAATGCCCACCACAGCGGGCCGGGCACGACATAACGGCCCCAGTCGGCGGACAGTCGGTTGAGCTGGGCGTCCTGCAGGCGGCGCAGCAGGTCCACCGTCCAAAGCAGATCCTGCGCCTGTGTGCGGCCGGTGACCACGGTCTCGTAGAACTCGCAGCCCAGCAGCGGCGCGAGCGCCCGGGCCAGCGAGGTCTTGCCGGCGCCACTGGTGCCACGCACCAGCAGCGGCCTGCCGGTGGCCAGGCACACGTTGACCGCCAGCGTGATCTCGTCGCTGAACACGTAAGTGCCGAGCGAGGCACGGTCACCGATGGCCGCGTCGCCCGCGGCGTTGGCGGGCCGGACGGCGGGCGAGAACAGCGGGATGTAGCCACTCGTCATGAAAGCCTCACAGGCGGGTTGAGGGGCGCAGCAAGGCGCGCGCCGTTTGATAGGTGGTCAGGGCGTCCAGTTCCTGCCCGGGCGCGAGGCTGGGTTCCACCAGCCGCAAGAGGCTGGCGGGGAACTCCTGCGCCGGCAGCTCGTCGCCCGACAGGAACAGGAAGGTCAGGTAGGGAAAGCGTTCCTGCAGCGGCGGAATCAGCTCCTCGAAGCCGACGTTCAGCCGCAGCATGACGACAGTCGCGCGGCCCAGCTGGTGCAGGCGGTTGAGCACGAGCTGCAGCTGGTACGCCGGCGCATCGTCGTACTGCAAGGCGCTGGCGAAGGCGGCTTCGAGCGCGGTCTGGATCTCCATCGCCAGGTCCTCGAACACGGCCTCGCCGAACACGGCCGTGACCTTGACCAGATGCCACATCGTGCGTGGCGGCCGGCAACAGGCGCGGCGCACGAACATCTCCGCGCCGAACTGCGTGCGCGCGTTGACGACCACCGCTGGCCGCGGCGCCGGCGCCAGCGCGCATTGGGCAAGCCACCGCGCCGCGCACAGGTCCACCCAGCTCGGGGCGACGAGTTCGAGGATGTGTTCGATGTCCTGGGCACCGCTCAAGCGCGGCGCCAGGTATTCAAGGGCGGCCAGCGTCTCGGCCAGCGGCGCCTGCAGCAAGGCGAGCGCTGCCACGCGCGTGCGCAGCATGCCTGCGGGCAGCTGGTGCTGCCCGGCACCGCACAGGCGCGTCACCTCCTCGAGGAAGTCATCGCGCACCCCGTCGAGCTTGACCTCGATCTGCTCGGCCAGCTCCTCCATCGGTGTGCGGGCGATGGGCTGCAGCGGTTGAACCGCGTGCTTGATCTTCTCGATCGTGCCGGCTTCGTCCACGTACGGGATGCACAGCAGGTCATGCAGGCCGAGGTCGCGAAAGCGCAGGTGCACGCGCAGGTCGTCGACCTCGACGCCCGGCATCAGCACCGGGATCAGCAGGAACTTCGGATCCAGCGTGCGGCGCCAGGCGAGGATCGACGATTCCGTCGGCACCCAGGCGCTGTCTTCACCGAGCGCCTCCTTGGACAGCAGCACCACGGCGGCATGGCAGATGCCGAGCCAGGTGTAGACGTCCTGGCGCAGCGCGGCACCGGCATTCAGGCGCTCGAAGTCGACCAGCGTTTCGAAGCCCGCGGCCGCCAGCTCGTCACGCAGGCGCCGGATGAAGCGCACTTCATCGGGACGGCCGTTGCGATGACTGATGAACACACGCCTCATCGGGAGGAACTGGCTCGATGGCCGGGCTGGCAGGCAGCCATCTTAGGTGGCGTGGCGCGCGCTGGTGTTTCGCTGTGGCATGAAGCACCGGGGCCAGATGCCCCCGGGCGACATCCAGGGTTGCTGGTCCGTTCCTAGCCGGCCAGTACCAGGGAGCCGTCGGGGTAGCGCGAGCACATGAACTCCACGAAAGCCTTGACCTTGGGACTGGCCAGCCGGCGAGAGGTGTGAAGCACCCACAGATCCACCTCCTTGCCCGCCACGACACCCCATTGCATGAGCTCCCCGCTGGCCAGCTGGCGCCAGACGATGGATCTGGGCACGAGCGCCACCCCCGCCCCGGCGATGGCCGCATCTCGCAGCATCAACATCGAGGACAGCCGCAGGACCGGGACGGGCTCGACCCTCAGGCGGCCGTCGTCGAGGGCCCAGGTGTCGCCGTCGCGAAACGCACTGACCACCGCCGGAACACGCACCGGGCTATCGCCCGGCGGCGGCATGGCGATGGACGGCGCGGCCACCACGACGAGCCCGTCCTTCGCGAAGCTCCGGCCCACGAGCGTCGTGTCGGGCCGGGGGTTGGGGCGAATCGCCACGTCGAACTGTTCATCGACCAGGTTCACGAGGCGGTCCTCGCCCACGACTTCCACCGTCACGTCCGGGTAGAGGCGTCGGAACTCCGCAGC
Organism: Rubrivivax sp.; assembly: GCA_004211235.1. Next base: position 4,897 of record SEEY01000005.1, on the reverse strand, counting down.
GAGGCCGCCCATCGCCAGCTGCGAGAAAAGGATCGGCGCCGCCACCCGCAGTCGCCCGCTCACCTTGCCGGTTCCTTCGCGCGCGGAGGCGAAGGCGTCCGCCACCTCGTGCATGGGGCCTTCGGTGCGGCTGAGCAGCATCTGGCCCGCCTCGGTGAGCTCCAGACCTTTCGTGCTGCGCTCGATCAGCCGCACGCCGAGCTGCTCCTCCAGATCGGCCACCCGCCTGGACAGCGTCGCCTTCGAGCGCCGGCTGGCCCGGCTCGCGCGCCCGAAGCCGCCGTGGGTGGCCACGAGGTTGAAGTCAGCCAGGGCGTTCAGGTCCACGTGTTTTGCTTTTGAGACGGTGTGTCCATATTTTGGCGTCTGTGTTTACGAAGCGCAACGGCCTATCTTTCGTCTGCCCCAACCACTTCCCCAACGGAGTTCCAAATGACCATCCTCGTTACTGGTGCCACCGGCACCGTCGGTTCCCTCGTCGTCCAAGGCCTGGCCAAGCAGGGCGCGGACGTCACCGCACTGGTGCGCCAGACCGGCGCCCTCTCCCTGCCTGCCGGGGTCAAGGGCGCGGTTGCCGACCTGACCGACATCGCGTCCATGCGTGCGGCCATGAAGGGCGTGCGCACACTGTTCCTGTTGAACGCACTCGCCGCCGATGAGGTCACCCAGTCGCTGCAGGCCCTGAACGTCGCCCGGGAGGCCGGCGTGCAGCGCATCGTCTACCTGTCCGTCATCAATGCGGACCTGTACACGGACGTGCCGCACTTCACCGGCAAGCACACCGTGGAACGGATGATCGAATCGCTGGATCTGCCGGCCACCATCCTGCGACCGGCGTATTTCATGCAGAACGATGTTTCCATCCAGCCGGTCATCGAAGGCTATGGCGTCTTCCCGATGCCCATCGGCGCGATCGGCTGCGCGATGGTCGACGTGCGTGACATCGCCGACGTTGCCGTGGCTGAACTGCTGCGTCGCGACCGCGCCCCCGAGCCGCTGCCCGGTCTGACGATCGAAGTGGTCGGCAATGAGGTCGTCACTGGCCCATCGGCTGCCGCCGTCTGGGCCAAGGCCCTGGGTCGCGAAATCCAGTACGCCGGCGACGACGTGCAGGGCTTCGAAGCGCAGCTGGTCAAGAACCATGTACCGGGCTGGATGGCTTACGACCTGGGCCTGATGGTGCGCCGCATCCAGCAGATCGGCCAGATCGGGCGGGACGGAGCGGCTCAAGCGCTGGAGAAGATACTCGGCCGCCCGCTGCGCACCTACGAAGCGTTCGTGGCCGAGCGCGTCGGCGGCAACTGATCGATGGCTGATTGGCATCGCGGCGCCCAATGCGCCGCGGTCCTACAACAGCGACCCGGCCATCGCCCTAGAGTCAGTTCCGGGCGTAGACCCTCTGTGAACTCTCGTCTGCAGCACCGCGGCGCAACTCGCGGCTGGAGAAGGCTTCAGCCCAGCGCGCTGACCGTCACAGGCGACACACACAGGCTCTACGCCCCCTTTCATGGCCTCGCTCGACGCACCTGGCATACCGAAGCCCGCTGGCCGGCGCGTGACGGCGCAAGGCAATCGCGACCCCGCTCAAAGACGAACGGGCATCAATCTGAGGTTGGCATCCGCGATGGACTTTTCGCAGAGCCCCGAGTCGGTAGCGCGCCAGTTGATCGGCTGGACGCTGCTCGTCGATGGGGTCGGCGGTGTGATCGTCGAGACCGAGGCCTACGACACGCACGACGAGGCTTCGCACAGCTTCAAAGGTCCGACTTTGCGGAATGCGCCGATGTTCGGGCCACCGGGCCGCGCTTACGTCTATCTCAGCTACGGTCTCCACTGGTGCCTCAACGTCGTGTGCCGCGAAGTCGAGCAAGGTGCGGCCGTCCTGATCCGTGCGCTGGAACCGACCCATGGGCTCGAGCTGATGCGCGAGCGCCGTGGCGTTCATCGGGCGCAGCTGCTCGCCTCCGGGCCGGGCCGTGTCGGCCAGGCGCTCGGTATTGACCGGTCCTTCAATGGTCAAGCGTTCGACGAGCCGCCGTTTGAGCTGCGTCGTCCGGCCGGACAGGCCGAGGTCGCGGTTGGCATCCGCGTCGGCATCACGAAGGCGGCGGACCAGCCATGGCGCTTCGGGCTCGCTGGCTCGCCCTTCGTCAGCCGGCGGTTCGGCGAGCTGCCACCCTCGTTGACGTCGAAGTAGGCCGCGCCGCCTGCCGTTGGACTGCTCGCTCGTGTCCGCCCCCGCCTACATGCGGATGCGCCTTGCACTGAAGTGAACGCCCAGGCAGCGGCCTATCTTGTCGACTGGCACGTTGACAAGGAAATCACATGAGCTTTTTCTCGAAGATCCTGGACAAACTCGGCATCAAGAAGCAGGAGGCCGACGCACCCGCGACGTCTGCGGCAACTCCTGGCGCTGCGCTGACGCCTGCCGCGCCTGTATCCGCCCCGCCTGCAGCGGCGCCGCAAGCCGCCGCCGATGAAGCGCCGCCGATCGGTATCGTCGACGTCGAGGCGCAACTGGAGAAGCGGGCCGCGGCGAGCAGTCAGAAACTGAACTGGCGCACGTCCATCGTCGACCTGCTGAAGCTGCTGGAACTCGATTCGAGTCTGGAATCCCGCAAGGAGCTGGCCGTCGAACTGCATTGCCCTCCCGAGCTGATGCAGGACTCCGCCAAGATGAATGTCTGGCTGCACCAGATGGTGCTCGCCAAGATCGCAGTCAACGGCGGCAGGGTGCCGAAGGAACTGCTCGACTGAGCGGGTTCAGCGCCGCGCGCCGGAGCGCGCCGGCTGCGCGGCACCGGCCCTTCAGTCCAGCTCGATCCACACCGGCGCGTGGTCGCTGGATTTCTCCCAACCGCGCACGTCCAGGTTCACACCGGCGGCGTGCAGTCGCGGTGCCAGCGACGGGGACAGCAGCAGGTGGTCGATCCGCAGCCCCGCGTGGCGCTGGAAGGCGTTCCTGAAGTAGTCGAAGTAGGTGTAGATCGTCTCGTCAGGATGGAGTGACCGGAGCGCGTCCGTCCAGCCTTGCGCCATCAGGCGGTCGAACGCATCCCGCGTCTCCTCGCGGAAGAGGGCGTCGTCGGTCCAGCGCTCGGGCTTGTAGACATCGCGTGCGGTCGGGATGACGTTGTAGTCGCCTGCCATCACCACCGGTGTTCCGCTCGCAAGAAGCCCGGCCGCATGCAGGATGAACTGCTCCATCCACTGCAGTTTGTAGTCGAACTTCGGACCCGGGGCCGGGTTGCCGTTGGGCAGGTACAGGCAGACGACGCGGAGCTTGCCGACATCGACCTCGAGGTAGCGGCTCTGGCTGTCATCGGGGTCCAGCGGCAATCCGCGTCGCACTTCCACCGGCGGCTCGCCTCGGACCAGAATGGCTACACCGTTCCAGCTCTTCTGGCCATGCCAGACCGCCTCATAGCCCAGGGCCTTCAACTCCTCCTGCGGGAATCGCTCTTGAGGAGACTTCAGTTCCTGCAGGCAGGCAATGTCGGGCTGGGTCTCCTCGAGCCAGCGCAGCAGCACAGGCAGTCGGGCATTCAACCCGTTGATGTTGTAGGTGGCAATGCGCATGGTCAACGTTCCGGGAAGTTAGCGAGGCGAGAGTCCGGGCGCCTGCAGTCGCAGGACCGCCGCCCCGGGCGCTCGCCTCAGCGGGTCCAGGGCGTGCCGTAGTAGTCGTGGACTCCGCGGCCGTACTCTTCCGTGTACTCGGGCTCGGCGTCCCTGGCATACCGCGGTGCGTCGCTGAGCTGCTCCTTCTCCAGGTCGACGACGTAGCCGTCCTTCGTCGTGTCGTACTGCAGCATGCCCCAAGGCAGGGGGTAGTGATCCGTCCCCATGCCGAGGATGCCGCCGAATTCCAGCACGGCGTAGCGGACTTGCCCCGAGACCTTGTCGATGATCAGGTCGTCGATGGAGCCGAGGCTGTCGCCGGCCGGGTTGAAGACGTCGGTGCCCTCGACTTTCGATGAAGAAATCGTCGGGTTCGGCACATGGACTTCGGATTGCATGAGGGGCTCCTTGGGCGGCAGGTTGGGCGGCAGCGATTGCTGCAGCGGACCGGAGCATCGCCCTTGGGGTCGCGGTGGCGGCATCGGTCTTGAGGCGGCGCCTGCGTAGGCCTCAGCTTATTTGCACGTGCCGGAGAGCCTCGTTCAATGAGTCGATGGGAGCAAGGCCTGCGGCAAATGACTTCGCCGCGCCCAAAAAGAAACGCCGCCCGGCGAGTACCGGGCGGCGTTCAGCGGATTGAGAGAGGGATCAGGCCTCGAAAGGCAGCTTCACCTGGCTCAGATCCTTACGTGTTTCGACAAGCACCAGCGGGCCCTCGTCGACCACAGCCACGGCCGCCGGCTCACGGCCCAGCGGTGCGGGGCCCGGCTCCGCAGCGATGGCTGCCTGAGCGGCGGCGATCTTGTCGGCGTCCGAGTTGACCCACTGCAGGCCGGCGCCTTCGGCGATGGTCTGCAGGTCCGCCAGCGGCAGCTTGAAGGCCTCGACGACAGGTGCCGGCGCCACGGGAGCCGCGACCGGAACAGGTGCCTGAACAGGTGCCGGAGCGGCCATCTCAGGTGCGGGCGCCGGGGCCTGGACCGGCGGAACGGTGCCGGCCATCGCATGCTCGATCAGCGAGCTCTGGACGGGAGCCGCTTCGACCGCCGCAGCGGCGTCATCGCCGACCGGGGCTTCCTGACCTTCGACGGGACCTGCCGGGAGGCGATGACCTTCTACCAGGCGTGCCTGGGTGGGTCGCTCGACGTCCGTCCCTTCGACGCGAGCATGCCGGACCTGCCGCCGGGCGCCGAGCAGCGCACGATGCACGCGCGGCTGGAGAGCGGGCCCGTCGTGCTCATGGCGTCCGACACGATGCCGGGCACGCCGCTGACGC
>SEEY01000347.1 GCA_004211235.1 Rubrivivax sp. | reverse complement strand
CGGCAGGACGTCGAGGTACGTCTTCGTCAGCGTCGAGAAGCATCCATTGGCGGCTGACGACCTGGTGCGTGCGCACGCCGCCGGCCCGCTGCCGGATCTCGCCGCCCGGCTTGTCGAGCGCTGGCCACCGCTGACGACCGGCTTGCACACGCTCAGCTTCGAGGCCGGCCGCGTCGAACTGCTGCTGGGCCTGGGCGACGCGCGCGCGCTGCTGCGCGAACTGGTGCTGCAAGCCGACGCCCTCTATCTCGACGGTTTCGCGCCGCAGCGCAATCCGGACCTGTGGGACGAGTGGTTGCTGAAGAGCCTGTCGCGCCTGTCGGTGCCCGGCACGACGGCGGCAACCTGGAGCATCCACCGGCCGATGCGCCGGGCGCTGACATCGCTCGGCTTCGAGACCGGGCTCGCGCCAGGCTTTGCGAGCAAGCCCGAGATGACCGTCGCCCGCTTCGCACCTCGACACACGCCGCAGCGGCCGGCCGGCCGCGAGCCGCTGGCGCCCGGCGCGAAGCGCGCCGTCATCGTCGGCGCCGGCCTCGCCGGAGCGGCCTGCGCGCTGGCGCTGTCACGCGCCGGCCTGGCCTGCACCGTCATCGACGCCCTGCCCGGCCCGGCCCAGGCCAGCTCGGGCAACCCGGCCGGCCTGTTCCACGGCACGGTCAACCCCGACGACGGGCCGCACGCCCGCTTCAACCGCGCGGCGGCGCTGGCCACGCAGGCTCTGCTCGATGAGCTCGGCGTGCCGCATCAGCAGGGCTTGCTGCGCCTGGAAACGCGGCTGGCACCGGCGCAGATGCAGCAGGCGCCCGGCTACGTGCAACCGCTGTCAGCCGCCGAAGCTTCGGCACGGGCCGGCGCGGCGCTCGGCCACCCGGCCTGGTTCTACCCCGGCGGCGGGGCCGTGGACCCGGCGGTGTATGCGCAGGCGATGCTCGGCGCGAGCGGCGCCACGCTGCGGCCTGACTCGGCCGTTGCCGGGCTGCGCGAGGTCGCGGGCGGCTGGCAGCTGCTGGACGCGGGCGGCCAGCCCATCGACGACGCGGCCCTCGTCGTGCTGGCCGGTGGCCACGATCAACTGCCCTTGCTGAACGGCTGCAGCGACCTGGCCGCGGACCTGGTCGTGCAGCGCGGCCAGCTGACGCACCTGGCCAAAGCGCCCTGGCAACCCGGCCTGCCGGTTGCCGGCGACGGCTACGTGATTGCGGATGGCCACGGCGGCGCCTGGTGCGGCGCGACCGCTCAGGACGGCGATGCCGACCCCGCGCTGCGCGAGGCCGACCAGGCCGACAACCTGCAGCGCTACGCCCGCCTGGCCGGGCTGGGCGAGCCCCCACGGGCGCCGCTTGCCGGCCGCGTGGCCTGGCGCCTCGTCGCGCCGGACCGCCTGCCACTGATCGGCGGCCTTGCCGCGCCCGGGCCGCAGGCCGCGCAGTTGCGCCTGCAGCCCCGCCGGCCGGGCCTGCTGGTCTGCACGGCCTTCGGCTCGCGCGGCATCACGTGGGCGGCCCTGGCCGGGCGACTCGTCGCCACGATGGCCCTGGGCGCACCGCGGCCGCTGGAGGCCGAACTGCTGGACGCCGTGGACCCGTTGCGCTTCGCGTTGCGCCGGCAACGGCGCGCCGGCGGCTGACCGGACTTCGCGCAACTATTGCCGGTTTACCGGCTTGATCACTCTTCCGCGCCACCGGGCTCGGGCGCACACTGCTTCGGTTTGGCCGGCTCGACCGGCCCCTTACTCAAATTGATGGAGACGACGGCATGTTCGGTTCTGGCAGCGGTTCGCAACGGCTGAAGCTCGTGTTGGGCGTGGTGCTCGGCGTGGTGACCGTGGGGGCGCTGATGGCCCTCTCCGGCCTCGGTGACAACGCCGGGTCGGCCAAGACCTGGCTCATTGCCAGTCTCGTGATTGCCTGGGTCGCCGGCGTGTTCGGGCTGGCCACCGGCGGCGGCAGTGGCTCGAGCCTGCATGCGGCCACCGAGGCCGCGGAGGCTCTCGCCCGCTTCGACCTGACGCACCCGATTTCAACCAACGCCAGCGGCGACCTGGGCCGCCTGCTGACGGCGCTGGAAGGCACGCAACGCTCGCTGCAGAAAATCATCGGCGACGTGCGCAGCTCGGCCGACAGCATCGGCACCGCCAGTGCGGAGATCGCCACCGGCAACCTGGACCTGAGCCAGCGCACCGAGCAGACCGCCAGCAACCTGCAGAACGCGGCCTCGTCGATGTCCGAGCTGACCGGCACGGTCAAGCAGACGGCCGACGCCGCGATGACGGCCAACCAGCTTGCCAGCTCGGCGGCCGCGGTGGCGCAGCGCGGTGGCGACGCCGTGTCGCAGGTGGTGGCGACGATGGAGCAGATCAGCCACAGCTCGCGCAAGATCAACGAGATCATCGGCACCATCGACGGCATCGCCTTCCAGACCAACATCCTGGCGCTGAACGCTGCTGTCGAAGCCGCACGGGCCGGCGAACAGGGCCGCGGCTTCGCGGTCGTGGCCGGCGAGGTGCGCCTGCTGGCGCAGCGCAGCGCCGAGGCGGCCAAGGAGATCAAGAGCCTCATCAGCGCCAGCGTCGAGCGCGTGGACTCCGGCACCCAGCAGGTGCAGGCGGCCGGCGCAACGATGACCGAGATCGTCGCAAGCGTGCAGCGCGTGACCGACATCATTGGCGAGATCAGCGCCGCGGCCCGCGAGCAGAGCGAGGGCATCGCCGTCGTCAACGGTTCGGTCGTGCAGCTCGATCAGATGACCCAGCAGAACGCCGCCCTCGTCGAGGAATCCGCGGCCGCGGCGGAGAGCCTGCGCGAGCAGTCGGCCCGCATGGCCGAGGCCATCGGCGTGTTCAAGCTCGGTGGTTCAGCGCATCGCTCGGCGCCCGCCCGCGCGCCGGCACCGCGGCCGGCCGCTTCGGCAGCACCCAGGCCGGCACCAGCGCCCGCCGCCCGCAAGCCCGCCGCCGCACCCATGGCGCGCAAGGCTGCAACCGCGCCAGCGGCCTCCGCACCGGCACCGCGCGCAGCACCTGCGCCCGCACCGGCCACGGCTGCCGCGGGTGACAGCGATTGGGAAACCTTCTGAGGCGCAACACCTCACTGCGACAAGAGCCGGGTTCAGCCCGGCTTTTTCATTGCCGGGACGGCGCTTCGCCGGCCTTCCTGCGCCCGCGCGCCGGGTACCAGACCTCACGCTCAACCCACAGCGCCAGGCGGCCGGCTCTATCGCTGCGTTGCTCGCGCAACCACGTGAGCACGATGTCATCGCGCACGTAGAGCCCGTGGCGCTGTTCGAACAGCGCCTCGGGCGCACGCCGCTCAAGCACCCCAGCGGATATCGGCGCGCCGAGCGCCATCGCCAGGTCGTCCAGCGACAGCCAGCGCAGCGGCAGCAGGGCGTCATCCTCGACGCGGATGCGATGCCCCTTGAACTGGTAGAAGCGCCCTTCCACCGGCTTGAAGGCCTGCCTGCGGACGAGGTGCCACAGCCAGCTGCCCAGCGCCATGATGTCGGCCGCGAGCACCTGCGCCCACAGACGCAAGCTGAGCAGCAGGCCCAGCATGCCGCCCACGCCCAGCCAGCCGCCGCCCAGCCACATGACACTGGTCAACAGGCCGCACACGCCCCAGCGCAGCGCCAGGCTGCGCCACCAGTGATGGCGCTCATGCGCGGCCGCGTTGAACCCGAACGAGCGACGGCGCGGCGGCATGCCAGGCCGGCCTAGAACGTCAGCGTCTTCACGCCCTCGGGCCCGCCCAGCAGGCAGACCTGCGCCTTGTGGCGCGCGAACACGCCGACGGTGACGACGCCGGGCCACTGGCTGACCTCGGCCTCGAAGGCCAGCGGGTCGGTGATGGACAGGCCCGTCACGTCGAGGATGTGGCCGCCGTTGTCGGTGACGACGCCGGCGCGCAGCGCGGCTACGCCACCGATCTTCGCGAAGCGGCGCACGAGCTGCGCGGCGGCCATCGGGATGATCTCGACCGGCAGCGGGAACGTGCCGAGCGTCGGCACGAGCTTGGATTCATCGGCGATGCAGACGAAGCGCTCGGCGAGGTCGGCGACGATCTTCTCGCGCGTCAGCGCCGCGCCGCCGCCCTTGATCATGAAGCCCTTGCCATCGATCTCGTCGGCACCGTCGATGTAGACGGCGAGGCTCGTGACCTCGGCCGCGTCGAGCACGGGAATGCCGAGCTTCTTCAGCCGCAGCGTCGAGCGCTCGGAGCTGGAGACGGCGCCGGGGATGGCGATGCCCTGGTTCGACATTGCGGCCGCGAGCGCGTCGATGAAGCAGTCCACCGTGGAGCCGGTGCCCACGCCGAGGATCTGGCCGGGGACGACGTAGTCGACCGCCGCGCGGCCGACGAGTTGCTTGAGCTGGTCTTGGTTCATGACCCGGATTTTGCGGGACCGGGAGCGCTCGCGCCCGGTCCCGCGGGCCGTCACTTCATGACGACCGTCTTCGCAGCCGAGTCCACCGCGACCTGGCGCGTCTTGTCCCAGTTCGTGAAGCGGTACTCCACGACGTCGCCCGCCTTCAGGCTGCTGGCCGTGTAGCGGTGCGTGTTGCCGTCCTGGTAGAGCCGCACCGTGCGGGCGTCGCCGCCGTTGACGGTGTAGTGCACGTCGACCCAGTCCGCCGCGGTGGCCGAGAAGGCCAGCATGCCGGAGCCCGCCTGCGTGGCGCTGGCGTTCGTCACGCCGGTGGGCGCCGCGACGCTGGCGGTGGCCACCTTCAGGGTGCTGCCGGTGCCCGACTCCCAGACGATGTCGTCGAAGGCCATCTGGAATGGCGCAGTCGGGTTGGCACCGTCCACGCTGACGAACTCGAACAGCGAGTTCATGGACTGCAGCGCGACCAGTTGCCCTGCGATCTCGGCCACGGGAATCGTGGCCGTGCCCCATTCACCGTTGCGCGTCAGGCCATAGGCGGTGGTGTTGGCGGGGAAGGTCACCCAGCTGTGGTTGGTGTAGGTATCCAGGATGCCGATCTTGAACGTGACATT
>SEEY01000004.1 GCA_004211235.1 Rubrivivax sp. | reverse complement strand
CGAGGCGGCGCTCCGCCTGGCGTTGATCGATCACCAGCTCCGCCTGGGCAACGCCGCGGCTGCCGCGACGGCCGCGCAGGAAGCCGCAGTGGCGCTGCCGCTGAACCCCGACGTGCTGGAGCGCCTGGCACGCACGCAGCTCGCCGCCGGTGATCGGGCCCAGGCCGGCAAGACCTACGCGCGCCTGACGGCGCTGGCACCCGCGCGGGCGCACGGCTGGCTGGGCCAGGCGCAATTGCGCTTCATGGACAAGGACTACGCCGGCGCGGAGCGCGAGGTCAAGCGCGCGCTCGAGGCCGAGCCCGGCTCGGCCATCGCCCAGCGGCTGCTGCTGCAGCTGGTGCTGCGCCAGGGCCGTGTGGACGAGGCGCTGGCCGGCGTGCGCGAGCGCCAGAAGAAGCATCCGCAAGAAGCGTTCGCCTTCGTGCTCGAAGCCGACATCGAGATCAGCCGCCAGCGCCCCGACGCGGCCATCGCGCTGCTGCGCAAGGCCACGACCCTGGCCGAGCCGGGCGATTCGGCGGCCCGCCTGCTGGCGCTGCTGCTGGCGACGGGCAAGCGCCCCGAGGCGCTTGCTTTCGAGAGCCAGTGGCAGGCCGCTCATCCGCAGGATGCCGGCTTCGCGACCGTCGCGGCCGACCTGCTGCTGGCGCGCGGCGACCTGGAGGGCGCTCTGGCCCGCTACGAAGCGCTGCTCAAGCGCGCCCCGGACGCACTGCCGCTGATCAATAACGTGGCCTGGCTGCGCAGCAAGACCGGCAAGGCCGGTGCGCGCGCGCTGGCCGAGCGCGGCCTGGAGCTCAAGCCCGACTACGCGCCGCTGCGCGATACCTATGCCACCGTGCTGGCGGGCGAGAAGGACTACGACAAGGCCATCAGCCTGCAGCGTCAGCTGATCGCCGACCTGCCCAACGAGCACAGCTTCAAGGTCAACCTCGCCCAGATCCTGATCCAGTCCGGCGACAAGCCGGCTGCCAAGCTGGAACTGGAACGACTGGCCCGGCTGGGTGCCAAGGTGCCGCAGCAGAAGGAGGTCGAGGCGCTGCTGAAGACGCTCTGATCAGGCGTTGTAGAAGCCGAAGTCCATCGGCGGCTTGCGTCCAGCGATCAGCTCCGCCAGCGCACGGCCGGAGCCGGCGCCATGTGTCCAGCCCAGGGTGCCGTGGCCGGCGTTGATCCACAGATTGCGCGCCTGGCGGCTGCGGCCGATGTAGGGGATGTTGCTCGGCGTGCTCGGGCGCAGGCCGGCCCAGAAATGCGGCTCGCTCGTGTCGGCCACGCCGGGGAAGAGTTCTTCGTAGCGCTTGACCAGCGCTGCGCAGCGCACGCGCGCCGTCGCCGAATCCAGGCTCAGGTCGAAGCCCGAAAGCTCGGCCGTGCCGGCGATGCGGATGTGGTCGCCCAGCCGCGAAATGGCGATCTTGCGGCTGTCGTCTAGCAGGCTGACGACGCTGGCCGCTTCGGGCTTCTTCAGCCGCAGCGTGGCCGAATAGCCTTTGGCCGGATAGATGTTGAGCGACTCGCCGAGCGGGTGCAGCAACGCCGGCGTGTAGGAGCCCATCGCGGCGACGAAGGCGTCGGCCTTCAGCGTCTTGCGCTCGCCGCTGCGCACATCGGCGATCCGCACGGTCTCGATGCCGTCGCCGGCACGCTGCAGGCCGATCACATCGTGTTCGTACAGGAATTGAGCGCCGCGCTCCGCGCACAACCGCGCCAGCTTCTGCGTGAAGACGCGCGCGTCGCCGCTCTCGTCGCTCGGCGTGAAGGTGCCGCCGCAGACATGGCGGCCAAAGCTCGCCAGCGCCGGCTCGACCTTCAGCACCTCCTCACGATTCAGCACCCGGCGGTCGACGCCGTGCCGGCGCATGATCTCCGCGCCGGCCGCGCCGTTCTCGTAGTCGGCCTGGTTGGAGAAGAAGTGGAGGATGCCGCGCTCCAGCCGGCAGTACTCGATGCCGGTGCGGGCGACCAGTTCCTTCAGCGACTCGTGCGAGTAGCGGCCCAGTTGCACCAGCTCCTCGACGTTGCGCTCGAAGGCCGCCGTGGTGCACTGCATCAGGAAGGCCAGGCCCCAGCGCCACTGGTTCGGGTCCATGCGCGGCCGGAACAGCAGGGGCGAATCGTCTCGCAGCAGCCACTTCGCCACCTTGAACGGCGCCCCGGCATTGGCCCAGGGCTCGCAGAAGCTGACGGAGATCTGTGCGCCGTTGGCAAAGCTGGTCTCCAGTGCGGCGTCGGGCTGGCGGTCGACGACGACAACCTCGTGGCCTTCATCCAGCAGATACCAGGCGGTGGCGATGCCGATGATGCCGGCGCCGAGAACGACGATCTTCATGAGCAGGGGCTCTCAGAGCGGTTGTAGAAGGAGTTGTAAACCCAGGCCGGCCATCAGCAAAGCGACCAGCGCATCGATGACGCGCCAGGTGTGGGCGCTTTGCAACCGCGGTGCCGCAGCCGCCGCTCCGAAACCCAGCAGGCCGAACCACATCGCCGACGCGACCGCGGCGCCGGCCGCGAATGCGGCGCGCAGCTCTGGCGGCTGACGCGCACCCAGGCCGCCGAGCAGCACCACGGTGTCGAGGTAGACATGCGGGTTCAGGTAGGTGAAAACGAAGGCGGCCGACAGCGTGGCGCCCAGGCTCGACGCCTGCCCGGCCGTGGTCAGGCCCGCGGCAGGACGCCAGGCACGCCGGGCCGCCAGCAGCGCATACCCGATCAGGAAGGCTGCGCCGCCGAAGCGAAAGACTTCCAGCAGTAGCGCGCTGCGCTGGATCAACGCGCCCAGGCCGAACACGCCCAAGGCGATCAAGAGCCAGTCCGACACGACGCAGACCGCGACAACGGCGCCCACGTGCTCGCGCTTGAGGCCCTGGCGCAGGACCAGCGCGTTCTGCGCACCGATGGCGAGGATCAGCCCGGCGCCCATCGCCCAGCCCTGCAAGAAGACGGCGGGCGCGGCGCTGGCGATGGGGGCTGCGGGCATCCGTTGATTCTCTGCACCCGCGCTGCTATCTAGAAGCGATATTCATTTTTTTCTGAATACATTAGGAGCGCTTATGAACGACTTTGACGCCGCTGCGTTGGACTGCCTCGCCGCCCTGGCCGACGAGCAAAGCTTCGACCGGGCGGCGCAGCGCCTGTCCATCACGCAAAGCGCCGTGTCGCAGCGGCTGCGCACGCTCGAGGGCCAGGTTGGCCAACCGTTGGTCGTGCGGTCCCGGCCGTTGCGGCTGACCGAAGCCGGCAAGGTGCTGCTGCGCTTTGCGCGCCAGTTGCAGGCCTTGCGCGTGGACGTGGCCCTGGAGCTCGGAGAGCGCATCGCGCCCCAGTCACGTCTGGCGATTGCCGTCAATGCCGACAGCCTGGCGACGTGGGTGCTGCCGGCGCTGGATGAGCTCGTCCAGCAGGGGTTGCGCGAAGGCTATGGGCTCGAACTCGTTGTCGACGACCAGGATTTCACTCACGACAGCCTGCGCGAGGGCGCCGTGCTGGGCTGCGTGACCACCGTGGCTGAGGCCCTGCAAGGCTGTCGCGTGCAGCCGCTCGGTGTCATGCGCTACGTGGCTGTGGCCAGCCGCGGCTTTTTGGCGGCGCAGTTGCCGGAGGGTCTGCACGCCGGCAATTTCGCCAGGACGCCATTCCTGGTCTTCAACCGGAAGGACGACAGCCAGGTGCAGTGGGTGTGCCAGGCGTTCGGCGTGCGTGCGCCGAGGCTGCGCGAGCGCTTCGTTCCGTCCAGCGAGGCCTACGTGACCGCGGCTGTCATGGGCTGGGGTGTGGGCGTTGCGCCCGAAATCCAGGTTCGAGCGTTCATCGAGGCCGGGCAGCTTGTCGTGCTGAGGCCGGACGTCGGCATCGACGTGGCTCTCTACTGGCACCAATGGCAACTGCAAGGGCGCAGCGCCTTGCTGGACCGCATCGGTCAGGCCCTGGCTAAGGGCGCGAAACGAGCTCTGGGGTGATCTGGCCTGTTTTAACGGCGCGCGGGTGCCGAAGCGCCTTCAGCCGGGGCTGCAACGGCCGAAGCAACCAGCATGGAGATCGGATTCACGGGCCCGGGCTGCACCGCCTGCGCGATCCACAACGTGCCAGCCACAACGAGGCTGATCATGCCGTTGGCGATCCATTTGAGTGCTGCTGAGGTCATACGGGAAAGCCCGGGGGGACGGAAGTGCGCGCAGCTTACGCGCATCTGTCCCCCGCTGGCTCAACAGAATTGGGAATGGCCGTCGCTCTTTGCAATGACGCAACGCTTGCGCCTCGACGCGTTTTCGCGACAAAGCCAGTCTCCATTGGGGCGCCCACCCACCTGAACGTGTGGAAATCCCACGTGGGGCAATATTTACTCACAGTTGCGGGGTTGGCTTGTCACATGGATCCCGCACACTGGATTCATTGAGCCGATGTGGTTGTCGGCCCGAGAGGCAAAGAGGTCTGTCATGCGATTCGTTCCTGCGCTGCGTTTTTTCCGCCGTGGCGCTGCCGTCCGCAGCGAACCGGATCCCGCTGACCTCGGCACCGCATTCGGTCTGGACGCCTGTCTGGACGGCGGCATCAGCGATTACCGCAGCCAGAAGCCCAGTGAAGTCCTCGAATCCCAATCCGGCCAGGCCGTGCAGGATTCGCCTTTGAGCTGGCTTTCGCGGCGCACCGCCTAGAGCTTTGGAATTTTGATCCGGCTCACCATCAGCGATCCGGACAACGCGAACAGCAGCACCAGCGGGTGAAGCCGGAAGCCGGCGAGCCACCACACGCCGCCCCACAGGGAATCGCCGAGGGCGCCGACCGCAGCCGCGGCCCACAGCACCGCTACCAGCAACATCGAGGTCGGGATGGGCGTGCCCTCGAAGTAGGCCACCTTGTCCGAGCCGGCGCTCAGTTTCTCGGCTGTCACGTTGTACCGCGCGAGGCGGCTCACGCCGCAGGCGACGAAGAAGACCAGCACGATGCGGTCATAGAGGCCCTGCATTCCGCAGCCATAGGCGATGGCGGCCGGTGCCACTCCAAAAGAGATCACGTCCGCCAGCGAATCCAGTTCCCGCCCCAGGGCGGAGCTCTTCTGGCGCCAGCGGGCGATGCGGCCATCAAGCACGTCGAAAATCAGCGCGACGGGGATCAATGCGCAGGCGTACTGCAAGTGACGCGTCTCGCCGCTTTGCAAAAAGCTCATCACCGCAAACAGCGCGCCCATGCCGGCGCAGGCATTGCCCAGCGTGAACCAGTCGGCGAGGTGAAACTCGCGGATCATTGAGAAGGGCTTCGGTCGGTCCATCGCGCAGCATGGTAGGCCAGCCGGGAAGAAGCCAGCACGCTCCCGGCACGAGCTAGGGGGGCAACGTCTTTGCCGGCGTGTGACGACCCCACCCCTGAGCCGAGGGGGAGTCGGCACGCGCCTTCGGGCGGGCTTTGAGGTCAAATGACCTGGAGTCTCATCGGAAGAGAAGTTTTCCGAGCGGAGGCAGCTCTTACAATTTTGTGTTGCGCCGCGCAAGGTAAGTCTCATGAACGATCACTCCCCTATCAACGATCCGCTGTCACCGCAGAAGCCGTCCCTGTCCGGCGACGCGCTGATGCGCCGTCGCCTGATGCTGCGCGGCGCCTCGACCGGTGTCGCGGCACTGGCCGCACTGCAGCCGGTGGGCGCGCTGGCGACCACGTCGACCGTGCTGACGTGCAAAAACGGTAACGACAAAGTCAGCCTTTGCACGCTGTCGGGCGTGAACTCTGCGGCGCATTCTTTCGGACCCAACGTCACGAAGATCACTGCGTTTGGAAAGACCAAGGCCTCGTGGTACGCGCTCCAGACGTGGCCTTCGGGTTGCGCGCCGGGCAGCACGGTGGGAAGCCTGCTGTCGGGGGCGTCCAGCACTGTCAGCAGCATGCTGTTGCGGGACATACTGAACCCTGTGTCCACCAACGGCACCAAGTTCACCACGGTCGAGGCGGACTTCGTCTGCGCCTACCTGAACGGTCTTGCGTACTACGAGGTGACTGGCCCGACGCAGGCCAAGGCCTTTCCATACAGCGCGGCCAAGGTGAAGGAGTTCTGGGGCGCGGGAAATCCGACGCGGGCAAACGCCTGGAGCCTGTTCAAGGCGATCCAGACGTCGGCCTGAGGCTCCGTTTGTCTGCCGGCGGTGCAGGGCGATGAGCGCCAGCGGCGCCGGCCTGCGTCCTGATCGATGATCCATTGGCGCCTTGGAGGACTGACCTCCCTGCACTGGCAACACTTCGACGGCGACTGGGTTATCTATGACGATGGCTCGGGCCAGACCCTTGCCGCTGACCCCGTCATTGCTGGCGCGCTCATGGCGCTGGA
Organism: Rubrivivax sp.; assembly: GCA_004211235.1. Next base: position 14,212 of record SEEY01000004.1, on the reverse strand, counting down.
GAGCGGCTGCAGCACGCTGGCAGACATCGAAGCGCAGGTGAGGCGCGATCTGCAAATCGACGCCGATGGCGACTTGAACGAGCGGCTCGCTGACGGGCTGGCTTTCCTCAGCCAGATTGGCCTCATCGAAGCAGGTGCGGAGTGAGGCTCGCCGAGCTCGACGAGCGTGAATGGCGTGCCCGCCTGGCCGTCGGTGATCTGGTGATCCGCTCGGGCCCGTTCCGCTATCGCTTCGAGTCCCGCCTGCCATCGATTGCTGCGGGCATCGGCCTTCTGTACGCCGACTATCCTGTTGCCGAACCCGGCGAGTTCGCCGACTTCGCGCTGAAGATGGAAGAAGGCGCCGGCCTGCACCGCTGGTGGCGGCGCCAGGTGCGGTTCAGCACGGACGGCTTCTATCCCTTCGAGCCGCTGCCACTCGGCCACGCCTACCCGCAGCTGGAGTGGGCCATGAACTGGTGCGTGTCGACGCGTGCCCACCACTACCTGATGCTGCATGCCGCGGTCATCGAGCGCGGCGGTCTGGCGGTGGTCCTGCCCGCGCCGCCCGGCTCTGGCAAGAGCACCTTGTGCGCTGCACTGGTTCACCGTGGATGGCGGCTGCTGTCCGACGAGGTGGCGCTGATCTCCCTGGCGGACGGGCTGATCTCCCCGGCCGTGCGGCCCATCAGCCTGAAGAACCAGTCGATCGCCATCATGAATGCCTACGTGCCCGGCGCCGTCATGACCGCGGTGACGCATGGCACGACCAAGGGCTCGGTGACGCACATGAAGGTGCCGACCGAGCACGTGGCCCGCATGGACGAGCGTGCCGCGCCACGCTGGGTGGTGTTTCCGAAGTACATCGCCGGCGCGCCGACGCGGCTGGCGCCGGTGCCGCGCGCGCGCAGCGTGCTGGACCTCGGCGGCAACTCCTTCAACTACATGCTGCTCGGGCGCGACGGCTTCGAGGCGCTGAGTCGGCTGGTGTCGGCCTGCGAATGCTTCGAGTTCAGCTACAGCCAGCTCGACGAGGCGGTGCAGGCGTTCGACGCGCTGGCCGACGCTGCGGCTGCAGGAGTGGCGTGATGGCTGATCTGCTCAGCAGCATCTGGCGCGATGGCCCCCCCGCCCGCCTCACGCCGCGGGACTGGGAAGTCCTGCTCGGGCAGGCGCGGCGCAGCAGGCTGCTGGCGCGGCTGGCCCTCGAGGCAGCGAGCTGGCCCGGTGAACTGCCAACGCCGCAGCGTGAGTACCTGCAAGGCGGGCTACGGCTGGTGCCGCGGCAGCGGCGTGAGGTGCTGTCCGAGCTGAGCCGCATGCGCGACGCCCTGCGCGACGTGCAACACCCGGTCGTGCTGCTCAAGGGCGCGGCCTACCTGCTGGCCGACCTGCCGCCTTCGCGTGGGCGCGTGTTCTCCGACATCGACATCCTCGTGCCGCGGCCGGCGCTGGACGCCGTGGAACGCTCGCTGCAGGCCGCGGGCTGGGCCAGCCAGGAGCGCGACGCCTACAACCAGCGCTATTACCGCCAGTGGATGCATGAAGTGCCGCCGCTGGAGCATGTGCAGCGCGGCAGCGTCATCGATCTGCACCACACGATCTCGCCGCCGACGTCGCGCTTTCACGTCGATGGCGCGCTGCTGCTGCAGCGCGCGCTGCCCATCGCCGCCAGCGGCTTCCACATGCTGGCGCCGGAGGACATGGTGCTGCACAGCGCCGTGCACCTCTACCAGGAGGGCGAGTTCGATCACGGGCTGCGCGACCTGCTGGATCTGCACGACCTGCTGCAGCACTTCGAGCGCGAGACCGGTTTCTGGCCGCGCCTGCTGGCCCGCGCGGCCGAACTGCGACTGAGTGAGCCGCTGACAGTGCTGCTCGAACAGCGCGGTCGGTTGCTGGGCGCTGCCGCCCCGGCCGAGCACCGAGCGGCCGTCGAAGCGCTGAGGCCCTCCTGGCCGGTGCGCGCGACCGTGTCGGCCCTGCTTAACCGCGCGATGCGGCCCCAGCACCCGGCCTGCGACACCTGGGATTCGGATCTTGCCCGCCGGCTGCTCTACATCCGCTCGCACCGGCTGCGCATGCCGCTGCGCCTGCTGGTCCCGCACCTGCTGCGCAAGGCCTGGATGGCGCGCTGGCCCGATCGGCCCGAGGCCGTTCCGCCGGCCTGACGACCCTCAGAGCTGCGCCGCGCCGAAGGTGTCGCAGGCTTTCAAGTCGCCCGCTTCGAGCCCGCGCCTGAACCAGCGCACACGCTGGGCGCTGCTGCCGTGCGTGAAGCTCTCGGGCACGACGGTGCCGCGGCTGCGCTTCTGCAGCGTGTCGTCGCCAATCTGGGTCGCCGCGTTCAGCGCCTCCTCGACGTCGCCCTGCTCCAGCTTCCAGCCCTTGGTCTGCTGGGACAGGTTCGCCCAGACGCCGGCATAGCAGTCGGCCTGCAGCTCCAGCTTCACGCTCATGGCGTTCATCTCGCGCTCGGAGACGCGGCCGCGCGCCTGGTCCAGCTTGGCCGTCGTGCCCATCAGGTTCTGGAGGTGGTGGCCGACCTCATGGGCGATGACATAGGCCTGGGCGAAGTCGCCCGGCGCGCCGAGGCGCTCGCGCAGCGTGTCGTAGAAGCCGAGGTCGATGTAGACCTTGCGATCCCCCGGACAGTAGAAGGGCCCCATGGCGGCGTCGCCGGTGCCGCAGGCGGTCGGCTGCTGGCCACGGAAGACGCGCAGCCTGGGCATCTCGTAGGTCTGGCCGCTGCGCTGGAAGTAGGCGGTCCAGACGTCTTCGGTGCTGCCGAGCACGTTCTTGGCGAACACATAGGCGGGGTCCTGCGACTGCGAATCGCCTGCCGGTGCCTGCTGCTGCACAGCCGGGCCGCCGCCGTCCATGACGCCCAACAGCGTCAGTGGGTTGATGCCGAGCACCCAGGAGGCGATCAGCGCGATGGCGATGCCGCCGATGCCGATGCCGCGTCCGCCGATGGGCAGGCCGATGCCGCCACGCCCTCCGCCGCTGCCGCGGGCGTCCTCGACGTTCTCGCTCTGCCGTTGACCTTCCCACTTCATCGCTGTTCTCCTGCTGGTCGGTCGATCCTACGGCCTGGCACCGCGGTCATGCAGTCCGTCGCGTGCCTAGGGCAAGCCGCGTGCCGCCTGGCCACACTCGACCGTCATTGCTGACTCGGAGTTGCCAGATGAAACGCCTTGCCCTGCTCACGCTGATCGTCGCTTTTGCTGCCACCGCTTCGGCCGGCGATGACGACTGGCGGCTGCGCATCAGGAAAGAGGCCAACGGCTGGACGGCGAGCTTCAGCGGCCCGGGCGAGTACGGCAGCGGCAAGAACAGAACGCGCGGTTCGGGCGTCAGGGTGGAGAAGGCGCGCGCGCTGGGGGCTTTCACGAAGCTGCGCATCGACGGGCCCTTCGACGTCAAGCTCACCCAGGCCGGCGGCGACCAGGCCACCGTCGTCGCCGACGACAACATCGAACCGCTGATCGAGACCGTGGTGGAGGGCGACAGCCTCGTCTTGCGCCTGAAGCGGGACGCAGGCTTCACGACGCGCCTGGTGCCGACCGTGCGCATCGATGCCCGCGCGGTGCAGGCCGTGGCCATCAACGGCTCGGGCGACCTGACGGTGGAACAGTTCAAGGCGGACGGCCTGAATCTCAGCATCGTCGGCTCGGGCGATGTGCAGCTCGGCCTGGTCGAGCTGAAGGACCTGACGGTCAGCATCAGCGGCTCGGGCGATGTGCGCGTGGCCGGCCGGGCAGAGCAGCAGGCCTGGAAGCTGAGCGGTTCCGGCGATGTCGATGCGCGCGCGCTGTCCGGCCGGGCCGCGAACGTGGAGCTCCACGGCTCCGGCGACGTGAGCCTGGGTGTCACGGAACAGCTCGACGTCAAGCTCAGCGGCTCGGGCGACCTGAACTATGCCGGCCGGCCGCAGTTGCGCCAAAGCGTCAGCGGTTCGGGTGAGGTCCACCGCCGTTGACGCGCGCTGGGTTCCAATCGCGGGCGTGAAGCTCACCGACCTCTGGTGGCAGACCCTGGCCGACGGGCCGCTGCTGCTGGCCCTTTTTGACCCCGATGGCCGGCTGCTGCAGGCCAATGCCGCCTTTCGCGGTGCCTGGGCGCTGGCCGAGGGTGACCATCCCACGCGCGCCGAGATGGCGAACGCGGCGCGCATCGCGGGCATCGGGCCGGTGGACCCGCCTGCACGCCGTCCGGCGAGCGGCGGCCGTCGCGCCAGGCTTGCTCATGGCCGCCGCCTGTGGTGGGTGGAGCAGCCGGTGCCTGGTGGCGGGTGGACGGCGACCGGTGTCGACATCAGCGCGCTGCCCCGGCCGCGCCCACCGGCGGGCCAGCTGCTGTCTGCCCGGGACGGACTGGCCCTGCTGCAGTCGCTCCTCAGCGATGCACGCGCCTGGCCGCTGTGCGTCGCCACGTCGGTGTCTTCGGCCGACGCGAGCGCGCTGCTCACGCGCATCCGGAGCGAAGACGGCTGCGCGCGGCTCGACGACGGCCGGCTGCTGCTCATGCTGCCCTCGACGGGGCCGGCGCAGGCGGCGGGCCTGTGCGAGCGGCTCGGCGGCCTCAGCCTGACCGAGGCGCAGTGGGGCGAGTCGGCTACCGAGCTGCTGCTGAGAGCCTGAGGTCGCGGCCCTGCGACTGGGCCGGCGCGGGCAGGCCGGCGATGGCCGCCAGCGTGGGTGCCAGGTCGGCGATCTCGACGCGGGCGGTTTCCTCGCCGCGGCCGACATAGCCCGGCCCCCAGAACAGCAGGGGCACGTGGGTGTCGGCCCGGTGCGGGCTGCCGTGGCTGCTGCCGCCCGGGCGGTAGCTGTGGATCCAGTTCGGCTTCAACACGATCTGCAGCTGGGCGGCGCGGGTCGGATCGAAGGACTTGCGCATCGCGTCGAGGTAGGCCGTCGTCGTGTCACTGCCCAGCAGTTGCTCGCGCGTGAAGACGGCTTCCACGCCAGGCAGCTTCAACAATTCCTCACGCGCGGCGGCCTGCACGTCGGCGAACTTCAGGCCGCGCCCTGCGGCGAGCTTGTCATCGAGCAGCAGGCCGGCGGCGGAAAAATTGCGTGCCAGCTTGTCCACGCCGAACTTCGCGGCCAGGGCGGCATTGACGATGGCCAGCGAGGGTGCAGACGCGAAGCGCCCGGCGTCGCGGCCCTGGCTGGCGGCCCATTCCGGCGTGTCCGTGAAGCCGTGGTCGGCCGTCAGCGCCAGCACGTAGTGGCCGACGCCGACTTCCTTGTCCAGGAACTGGAAGAAGGCCTGCAGGTGGCGGTCCAGGTGGAGCGTGTGGTCGTGCGACAGGCGGGACTCGGGACCGAAGGCATGGTTGACGTAGTCGTGGCTGGACAGGCTGACCGAGAGGATGTCCTGCACGCCACGCTGGCCCAGCTTCTCGTTCGTGACCGCGGCGCGGGCAAAGGCCAGCGTCAGTTCGTCGCCGAAGGGCGAGGCCAGCAGGCCGCCGTAGAAGCGCGGACCGGGGCCGTCCATCTTGTCGCCGATGACGGCGGGAAGGCGGTTGCCGTTGCCGCTGGCGATCTGCCAGGTCTGGCCGTCTGGCACGGAACGGCTGTAGGCAGCATCCGGGAGCAAGGGCGCCCAGGTCTTCTTGAAGAACGCGTCGGCCGGCTTGGCCGCGTTGAATGTCTTTACCCAGTCCGGCAGCGCGGGCATGTAGTACGTGCTGGACGAGAACGAGCCGGTCTCGCCCATGTACATGTAGGCCGTGCCTTCGTGGCCCGCCGGCAGGATGGCACCGCGGTCCTTGCCCGAGATGCCGATGACCTTGGAAGACGGCGAGCGAGTGCGCAGCACGTCGCCCAGCGTCTCGACCTTGAGGTTGCGCGGGCTGGTGCCGGACAGCGGCGCCGTCGGGTTGTCGAGGTAGGTATAGGCCGCGTCGCCGGTGTTGTAGACGGGCTCGCCGGTGGCCGGGTCGCGCCATTCATTGCTGATGATGCCGCTGCGCTGCGGGTAGGCGCCGCTGAGCATCACCGCGTGCCCGGCCGCCGTCACCGTGTGGCCGTGGCCGTAGTGGGCCTCGGAGAACCAGCGGCCGCGCTCCAGGAAGCGGGCGAAGCCATCGGGCGCGAGCTGGTCACGGTAGCCGGTGACCTGGCGCATCGGCAGGCCGTCGATGGCGACGAGCACGATCAGTTTGGGCGGCTGCGGCCGCGCCGCTGCGCCGGGCGGTGGCGCCGTGCAGGCAGTGGACAGAACGGCGGCCAGGGCCAGTCCCAGCAGGCGGCGGCGGGTGGGCAATGACATTTCGAACTTGAGACGCGGGATGGGAGGTGCGAGCTTACGTCGCCACAATGCCCGCTTGCACATCATGAAGCCCGACGATTTCGACCCTGCCAGCGTCCTCGACGGCTGGCATCCGCCTGCGCCGCCGCCTGTCGATCTGGACCTGGGCCGGCTGCTGGACAACGGCCGGGCGGCCGTCGACGAGGCCAAGAAGGCGCGGCTCGAGGCGCGAGGCTATTCGATGCGGGACATTCAGGACGTCGAACTCCCCCAGCGCCCGCCGCCGTCGCGGCCCGCCGTCATGGAAAGGCCGCTGGTGTCGATGCAGGCGCAGCCTTCGCGGGTCGACGCCCGTGTGCTGGAGCGCTGGCAGCCCGGCGCCTGGATTGTCCTGACGCGCCGGCTGCGAGGCGCCTGTACCGATGTGGTGACAACGCGCCACGGCCCGCAGGTCGAGCACCATGCGCCTCAATGGCTCTGCGCGCTGTGGCCGCCGCAAGGCGACGGGCCGCTGCAGGGCCGCTGGCCCGAGATGGCCACGGTCATCGGCGCCGAGACGGCGTTCGGCGCGCTGCAGCAGCTGCTGCCGGTGCTGCCCCCGGGGGCGCCGCTGTGGCCGGGCACGCAGGAGGTCGACTGGGCGCTGCTCGCCGATCTCGTTCGCCACCACGACGCGCGCCTGCGCTCCGACCAGGCGCAGGCGCTGCGTGAGTTGGCCGAAGCCGAGCGCAGCGCCAGCATCGCGCGCCTCAGCGATGGTTATCTGCTGCGTGACCGCTTTGCCCGGCGGCGTCACGCGTGACCGGTCAGCCGCCGCTGCTCGACGTTGCCGACGGTGTTGCCCGCATCACGCTGCGCCGGCCGCGCCAGGCCAACCGACTGACGGTCGACGACCTGGCCACGCTGCGCAGCCAGCTCGCTGGCGTCGATGCAAACGCTGAGGTGCGTGTACTGGTGCTGGCCAGCGAGGGCCGGCACTTCTGCAGCGGCTTCGATCTCGCCGCGCTGAGCGCCGCCGATGCCGGCGCCCGTTTCGGCGAACTGGCCGACGCGCTGGAGGCGGCGCGTCCCATCACCATCGCGCGCCTGCACGGCGGCGTCTACGGCGGCGCTGCGGACCTGGCGCTGGCCTGCGACTTCCGGCTCGGCGGGCCGAGCGTCGAGATGTTCGTGCCGGCGGCGCGCATCGGCCTGCACTTCTATGGCGGCGGGCTGCGTCGCTTCGTCGACCGGCTCGGGCTGAGCGTGGCCAAACAGGTGCTGCTCGCCGGCCGCACGCTCGATGCGAAGGCGCTGCTCGGCTGCGGCTACCTCGACCAGTTGCTGCCCGATGTCGAGTCACTTGATTTGGCCATGGCCGCCCTGACGTCGGAACTGCAGGGCATGGCGCCGCTCGCCCTGCTGCCGATGAAGCAGCATCTGAACGCCATCGCCGCCGGTCGGCCGGACGCCGAAAAGCTTGCCGCGGACATCGTGGCGGCCCGCGATTCCGCCGATCTGGTCGAAGGCCAGGCCGCCTGGGCGGGAAAAAGACAGGCCATCTTCAAGGGGTGTTGAAAGCCCTAGCCCGGGGTGCTTCGCACATGGTGGAAAATACAGGGCCCGTGCGCTTGCCCGCGCGCCCCAACCCCCACAAACTCTTCGACAGGACCAGCGTGGCCAAAGAAACCACCAAGACCACCATCGAAGCAGATGGTCTGCGCTACCGCTCCAAAGCACCAGGCTCGCCGTTCGCGGCGACCTCTTCCTTCGGCGCAGCAACCATGTCCTGCTTCCTCTGCGGCAAGCATCGCCCCCGCGCGATGCTGAAGTCCAAGAAACTGCTCGGCAAGTCGCAGCCCGTCTGCTCGCCGTCCTGCAAGGAGCTGGACGCGCAGATTGCCGCTAAGTAGTTAGCCCCTCGTCCAGTCTCGCCTCGCTGAACGCGGGCGAGCCTGACCGGTCCCCCGAGGGGACGGCGATGCTCGCGGGGCGTGCCCCGCTCGCACATCGCTTGACGGGCCGGCTTGGGAGCGGCCCGGCGCTCGGCCCGCGGAAAGCCCCACGCCTTGCCACGATTTTTCGTCGACATCCCGCTGACTCAGCCCTGCGAGCTTGCACTGCCGAGCGGCGCTGCACGCCATGTGCAGGTGCTGCGCCTGCAACCGGGTGGCGCGCTGACGCTGTTCGACGGCAGCGGGCCGGAATGGCGGGCCGAGGTCACGGCGATGGGGCGCAGCGAGGTGCGCGTGAGCCTGCTTGGCGCCGAACAGCCGCAGCGTGAACTGGCCCGTGCGGTGACGCTCGCGGTCGTCATGCCGGCCAACGACCGCATGGACTTCCTCGTCGAGAAGGCCTCCGAACTGGGCGCCGCGGCGCTGCAGCCGCTGGTGGGCGAGCGCTCGGTGCTGCGCCTGTCGGGTGAACGCGCCGACAAGAAGCGCGCGCACTGGCAGGGCGTGGCCATCGCCGCGGCGGAGCAGTGCGGGCGCACCGTGCCCATGCGCATCGAGCCGGTGCTGTCGCTGAGCGGCTGGCTTGCCGCGTTGCCCATGCCCGGCGACGACGAATGGCGCGGCCTGCTGAGCCCCGCAGCAGCATCGCCGCTGGCCGCTTTCCCGCAACCACGGGCGCTGTTCCTGAGCGGCCCCGAGGGTGGCCTCAGTGACGCGGAGGAAGACGCCGCCCGCGCCCGCGGCTTCGCGGCTGTTTCGCTCGGGCCTCGCATCCTGCGTGCCGACACGGCGCCGCTGGCCGTCCTCTCCTGGCTGGCCCTGTCTTGAACAAGAAGCTCGCGCTGCTTGTGCTGGCGCAGGGCCTGTTCCTCACCAACAACGTCTGTCTCATCGCCATCAACGGCCTCGTCGGCCTGGCGCTGGCGCCCCTGCCGTGGATGGCGACGCTGCCCATCTGCGCCTACGTGGCCGGTGGCGCGCTGATGGCGCGCATGGTCGGGCGCCACCAGCTGCGCTTCGGGCGGCGCCTCGGCTTCCAGATCGGCCTCGGCGTGGCCGTGTTCAGCTCGGCGATGGCGCTCTGGAGCGTGCTGCACCAGCAGTTCTGGGGTGTCGTCATCGCCACGCTGGTGGGCGGCTACTACAGCGCCAACGCCGCGCTCTACCGGTTCGCCGCGACCGAGATCGTTGAGCCTGGCAAGCGCGAGGCGGCCATCTCCTGGGTGCTCGGCGGCGGCTGCCTGGGCGCCTTCATCGGCCCGCTGCTGGCGCGCGAGAGCCGCAACTTGTTCATTGCGCCCTTTGCCGGCGCTTATTTGCTGCTCATCGCCGTGGCGCTGGTGGGCCTGTTGCTCATTTCACTGATCGACTTTCCGCCGCTGGCCCGGCCGAGGCCGGGCGAGGGCGGGCGGCCGGGCGCGGAGCTGGTGCGCCAGCCGGTCTTCCTCGTTGCGCTGGCCGCGAGTGCGCTCGGTTACGGCGTCATGAGCCTGCTGATGTCGGCCACGCCCATCGCCATGGGCCAATGCGGCCTGCCGTTCGGCGACGCCGGCACCGTGCTGCAGTGGCATGTGCTGGGGATGTTCGTGCCCAGCTTCTTCACCGGGCCGCTGATCAAGCGCCTCGGCGTGCTGCCGGTGATGGCGATGGGCGTGCTGCTCAACCTGGGCTGCGTCGCCTTCGCGCTGTCGGGGCAGGACCTGGAGCACTTCCTCGGCGCGCTGCTGTTGCTGGGCATCGGCTGGAACTTCCTCTACATCGGCGGCACGACGCTGTTCACGCAGGCCTACCGCCCCGAGGAAAAGACGCGCGCGCAGGGGCTGATGGACACCGGCGTCTACGCGACGATGACGCTGACCTCTTTCTCGTCGGGCGCGCTCGTGACGACCGGCGGCTGGCAGTGGATGAACTGGGCCAGCCTGGTGCCCATCGGGCTGTGCGCGGCGGCGCTGGCCTGGCTGTGGCTGCGTCAGCGCCCGTCGCCGGCCTGAGCGTCACCGGCCGGCTTGCGTGCCGAGCCCTTGATCAGGTCGAAGCGGAACAGCCGGCATTCGATCGGACCGTTCCACATCGGCACGCGGCGCGCTTCCTTCAGCCGCATCTTGCTGGGCAGCTTCATGTCGGGGCTGAGCATCCAGGCCGTCCAGCCGGCGGGGTTTTCGGTGTACTGGCGCTTCCAGTGCGCGGCCAGGCGCGGGAAAAAGTCGTCGCCGGCGTCCAGCTCCTCGGAGCCTTGCGCGTCGCGTGACATCGCTGCCTTGCCGCGCACCTCGATGCGCTCGCCGTAGGGCGGGTTCATCATGATGCTGCCGGCCATGCCCTCGGGCAGGGTCGGTGCCGGCCGCTCCAGTGCATCGCCGCCGTTGAACTGGATGTATTGCGCCACGCCGGCGCGCTCGGCGTTGCGGCGCGCGAAGTCGACCATGCGGAAGGCCACGTCGCTGGCGTAGATGGGCACCTTCGGCGCATGCACGCGGGCACGGGCCGCCTGGGCCATCTCGCCCCAGGTGGCCTTCAGTGCCGGTGTGGAGAAGGGGATCTGGCGCTCGAAGGCGAAGCGGCGCAGCAGGCCGGGGGCAGAGTCGCAGGCAATCAGCGCGGCCTCGATGGGGATGGTGCCGGAGCCGCAGCAGGGGTCGTGCAGGGCCGACTCACCGCGCCAGCCTGCGGCGGCGAGCATGGCGGCGGCGAGCGTCTCCTTCAGCGGCGCGTCGCCCTTGTCGACACGCCAGCCGCGCTTGAACAGCGGCTCGCCGGAGGTGTCGACATAGATCGCCGCGCGCTCCGGGCCGACGTGCAGCAGGACCGGCAGGTCGGGCGAATGCGTGTCCACGCTGGGGCGCTCGCCGGTGTGCTCGCGCAGCTGGTCGCAGATCGCGTCCTTGATGCGCAGCGTCGTGAAGTTCAGGCTCTTCAGCGGCGAGCGCTGGGCGATGGTGTCGACGCGGATCGTCTCGCGCGGCGTGATCCAGTCGCGCCAGTCGACGCGGCGGGCCAGCGCGTACAGGTCTTCCTCGTGGCGGTAGGGTCCTTCGATCAGCTCGACCAGCACACGCTGGGCCAGCCGGCTTTCGAGGTTGATGCGCAGCACGTCCTCGGCCGTGCCGAGCACGCCGCAGCCGCCGCGCAAGGGCTCGACCTTGCTGCGCACGCCGGGCGGCAGAAAGCGTTTGAGCTCTTCCTCCAGCAGCGGCTCGACGCCGCCGGCGCAGGAAACGAACAGGGAGAGTTTGTTGGGCAGGCTCACGGTCCGGATTGTCGCCGGCCGCGTTGCGTCGCGCAGCTGCATGGCGGGAGCGCCGGTTGCCGGCTGTCTCTGCGGCGAACGACCGGCCTGGGCTGGTCAATCTGCCGAGTCATCGTCTCAACTGAAAGGACTGGTTATGAACTTCCTCATCTGGCTCGTGATCGGCGGCGTGATTGGCTGGCTCGCCAGCCTGGTCATGAAAACCGATGCCCAACAGGGCGTGATCCTCAACGTGGTGGTCGGCATCGTCGGCGCCATGCTCGGCGGCTGGTTGATCGCTCCCATGCTCGGCACGGGCACGATCAACAGCAACGACTTCAGCCTCGCCGGACTGCTGGTGTCGTTCGTGGGCGCCATCGTCCTGCTGGCGATCGTCAACCTGTTGCGCCGCGGCACCGCGCGCTGAGCGCTTGCGATGTTCAAAGGCACCCACCGGCCGGGCCGGTGGGTGCCGATGCGCGCGCCTGCCTGACGCCCGGCCTACACTGACAGCGCTGCCATTCACCCAATGCCTACGTCATGAAGCGAATCGTCCTGTCCCTGGCCTTCCTGTTCGGCGCCGTGCAGGCGCATGCTGCCGACGCGCCCGCGGCCTTCCCCCCGCACACCATTCCCAACACGCTGCTGCGCGCGCTGCCCGAGAACGCCGACGGCCGCACGTATCAACTGCACATCCACCTGCCGGCCTCGTTTGCGAGCGAGCCCAAGCGGCGCTACCCGGTGCTGTACGTGACCGATGGCTACTGGGACTTCGCCACCATCGTCGCCTCGTACAACAACCTGGCCTATGACAAGGTCGTGCCGGAGTTCATCACCGTCGGCCTGGGCTATGCCGGCGACAACCTCGACTACGGCGCGATGCGCGGTTGGGAGCTGTCGCCGGTGCGCATGAATCCGTCGTCCGACGCCACCGGCAACGCCGACAAGTTCATCGCGTCGCTGGAGAAGGACATCTTCCCGATGGTCGAGCGCGAGTACCGCGCCGATCCCGCACAGCGCTATCTCGCCGGCAGCTCGCTCGGCGGACTGTTCACGCTGCATGCGATGTATGCCAAGCCTGATCTCTTCAAGGGCTACATCGCCGCCAGCCCGGCCGTGGTGGCCGGCAATGACTGGCTCATCGGCCGGGCCAAGGCCTATGCCGCCACGGGCAAGCCGATCAAGGCGCGGCTGTTCGTGACCGGCGCGGAGAACGAATGGCCGGCCTTCCTGGCTGGCATCAAGCGCTACCAGGCGCTGCTGCCCGAGCTGAAGCACCCCGAACTCGTCTACCAGAGCCGCACCATCGACGGCGAGCGGCACGCCGGCACCAAGGCCGAGAGCTACACGCGCGGCATGCGCTTCGTGTTCGAGCCGCTGGCGCCGGAGACGGGCAAGTCGAAGGACTGACCGTGAAGCGGTTTGTCCTCGCCGTGGGCCTTCTGACAGGGGCGCTGCAAGTGCTGGCGCAGGCGGACGCGGCCCCGAGCTATCCGCCGCACATCGTGCCGCGCACCCAGCTGCGCGTGCTGCCCGCCACGCCCGACGACCGCCGCTACCAGCTGCACATCCACCTGCCGGCCTCCTTCGCCAGGGAGCCGTCGCGCCGCTACCCCGTGCTCTACGTCACCGACGGGTACTGGGACTTCACCACCATGATCAACGCCTACAACAGCAAGGTGGCGGATCGGGTCGTGCCGGAGTTCATCATCGTCGGCCTCGGCTATGCCGGCGAGAGCCCGGACTACGACCGGCTGCGCCGTTGGGATCTGCCACCGGTGAAGCTGCCCGAGCCGGGCGACACCGGCCATGCCGACAAGTTCCTCGCCACGCTGGAGCGGGAAATCATTCCTCTCATGGAGCGCGACTACCGCGCCGACCCGGCCCACCGCATGCTGGCCGGCAGCTCGCTCGGCGGGCTGTTCACGCTCTACGCGATGTATTCGCGGCCGACGCTGTTCGAGGGCTACATCGCCGCCAGCCCGGCCGTGAACGTCGACAACGACTGGATCATCGGCCAGGCCAAGTCCTATGCCGCGACCGGCAAGCCCATCAAGGCCAGGCTGTACGTGACGGGCGCCGAACTGGAATGGCCGGGTTACCTGGCCGGCATCAAGCGCTATCAGTCGCTGCTGCCGGTGCTGAACCATCCCGGCCTGGTGTTCGAGAACCGCATCATCGACGGCGAGCGCCACAGCGGCACCAAGCCGGAAAGCTACGCGCGCGGCATGCGCTTCGTGTTCGAGCCGCTGGCGCCGGAGACCGGGCCGCAGAAGGACTGAGCCAGGACCGGGGACAGCGCCAGCGCGCTGTCCGGCGCCTTGCGGAAGGCCATCCGGCACGCAGGCCGGATGGCATCAGGGGCCTGCTTACTGCTGGATGAAGTCCAGCAGGTCCTGGTTCAGGCGGTCCTTGTGCGTGTCGGTGATGCCGTGCGGGCCGCCGGCGTACTCGATCAGGCGGGCACCCTTGACCAGCTTGGCCGTGGCGCGGCCCGTCGTCTCGATCGGCACGATCTGGTCGTCGGCGCCGTGGATGATGAGCGTGGGCACGGTGAACTTCTTCAGGTCCTCGCGGAAGTCCGAGTGGAAGAAGGCCTCGATGCTGTCGTACGTGGCCTTGGCGCCGGCCTGCATGCCCTGCACGTAGAAGCTGTCCACCAGCCCGGCCGACTGCTTGGCGCCCGGCCGGTTGAAGCCGAAGAAGGGGCCGCTGGCGATGTCCTTGTAGAGCTGGGCGCGGTTGTCCAGCGACGCCTTGCGCAGGCTGTCGAACACGGCGGTGGGCACGCCCTCGGGGTGGGTGGGCG
>SEEY01000346.1 GCA_004211235.1 Rubrivivax sp. | reverse complement strand
CCCGTCCGCATCATTCGCGCCGTGCGTTTCGCGGCGAAGCTCGGTTTCACGCTGGAGCCCAAGACGCTGGCGCCGGTCAAGGCGTCGTCCGCATTGCTGGCCAATGTGCCGGCCTCGCGCCTGTTCGATGAAATGATCAAGCTGCTCCAGACCGGCCATTCGCTGGCGAGCATCGAGCAGCTCAAGAAGCTGGGCCTTTCCCGCGGCGTGTTCGCCGTGCTGGACGCCATGCTCACCTCCAGCGGCGACCTGCACGAAGGCATTCGCGGCAACTTCGTGCGCCAGGCCTTCGAGGACACGGACCGGCGCGTGAACGAAGGCCGCGGCGTCAGCCCCAGCTTCATGCTCGCCTGCATGCTGTGGCACGAGGTGCTGGACCGCTGGAACAAGATCCGCAACGGCGGCGAGCCGCCCGTGCCGGCGCTGGCGCAGGCCATCGACGCCGTCTTCGATGCCCGCATCGGCGACATCTCCGGCCGCGGCAAGCTGGCTGGCGACATGCGCGAGATCTGGATGATGCAGACCCGCTTCGAACGCCGCAGCGGCTCGGGCGTGTTCAGCCTCATCGAGCAGCCCCGCTACCGCGCCGGCTTCGATTTCCTGCGGCTGCGTGCCGACGTCGGCGAGATCGATCCGGCGCTGGCCGACTGGTGGGAAGACTTCGCCCTGGGCAGCGACGACGACCGTCAGGCCTTGCTCGCCGACGCCCGCGCCGCCCAGCAGAAGCAGCCGCGCATCGTGCGCGCGCCGCGCCCCGAAGTGCCCGCCGGTGAAGCGCCCGCCGGTGAAGCCCCTGGTGAAGACGAGGGCGACGAAGCGGTTGCTGCCGACGCGCCGGCCAGAAAGCGCCGCCGCCGTCGCCGCAAGCCGGCGGGCGAGGGCGCGGCGCCGGCACCTGCCGCGGAGTGAGTTCGCGGGCCTACATCGGCCTGGGCGCCAACCTCGGCGCCGATCTGCGGGCGACCTTGACGCAGGCTGCGCAAGCCCTCGCGGCGCTACCCGGCACCCGCCTCGTGGCCCTGTCGAGCGCGTGGCGCAGCGCGCCGGTCGACGCTGGCGGGCCGGATTTCCTGAACGCTGTCGCGGCGCTGGACACGGCACTCACGCCGCTGGAACTTCTGGATGCACTGCAGGCCATCGAACTGGCCCACGGCCGCGAGCGCCCCTACCGCAACGCGCCGCGAACGCTGGATCTGGACCTGCTGCTTCACGGCGAGTCCGCGCTGGTCACCCCGCGCCTGACGCTGCCCCACCCGCGCCTCGGTGAACGCGCCTTCGTGCTACGCCCTTTGCTGGAGATCGCGCCCAACCTCGCGCACCTGGCCGCAGGCGATGCGTGGCGGGATCAGCGCATCGAGCGCAGCGGGCCCATACCCCACTGACCTCCCGCGAAGACTCAGTGCTGCAGATGATTGGTGTGCAAACGAGAGTGAGCGGGACGTGCGCGAAGGCTCGCTTTCGCTTGCGAAAAAAGGCGGCTCCGGCCCGGTCGATGGCGCTGTGCGAGAGGCCTGGCCAGTGACGGGCGTGCTGGCCCGGGTGCTGCGAGGCCTCGTGAAGGACAAGGTCTTCCTGGTGCTGCTGGCCGGGCTGGTTGCGTTTGCCATTCATCAGCCCGCGCGCATCGGCGCGTTCGTCACGCTGATCGACTGGCCGACCATTGCTGCGCTGGCCGGCCTGCTGATGCTGACGAAGGGGTTGGAGGTCAGCGGCGCACTTCATGCCGTCAGCCGGACACTGGTCGAGCGCATGGCCACCGAGCGGGCTGCGGCGCTGTTCCTCGTCCTGGCGGCGGCATTGCTTTCGACGGTGCTGACCAATGACGTGGCGCTCTTTGTCGTCGTGCCCCTGACGCTCGGAATGTGCAGGCTGACCGGGATGTCCGTGACCAAGATGGTCATCTTCGAGGCCTTGGCCGTCAACGCCGGGTCGGCGCTGACACCGATCGGCAACCCGCAGAACATCTTCATCTGGCAGCGCGCGAACGTCCCGTTCGGCGAGTTCGTCTGGCACCAGTTGCCCCTGGTCGCCTGCATGATGGTTGCGCTGCTCGCCTTCACGGCAATCGCCTTCAAGCCGCGGCCGCTGCAGGCCCTCGAGCATGAAGGCTCGTCGCTCGACTCGAGACTGCTGACCATATCGCTGGCGCTGTACCTGCCTTTTCTGATCGCGACCGACCTGCATCAGGCGGGGTGGGCCAGCGGAGGCGTCTTCTTGATGTTCCTCCTGTTCCGTCCGCGCGTGGTGGCCGACCTGGATTGGGGGCTCTTGCTCGTGTTCGCACTGATGTTCATCGACCTCAGGCTGTTGGCCGGACTGGAAGCCGTGCAACGACTGATGCTCAGCGCAGGGCTTGAGAAGCCGGAGAACCTGTACTTCGCAGGCATCGGCGCCAGCCAACTGGTCAGCAACGTGCCTGCGGCCATTGCGCTGGCCGAGTTTTCAAAGGACTGGCGCGTGACGGCATATGCCGTCAATGTCGGCGGCTTCGGGTGGATGGTCGGCTCGCTGGCGAACCTGATCGCGCTGCGGATGACGGGGGACAGCAGGTCTTGGATGACCTTTCACGCCTACTCCATACCCGCACTGCTGGTGGCGGCCGTGATCGGGTACGCCTTGCTGTTCCTGGGCTAGCCCAGACGCTTGTCGGTCAGCCATCGACGCTGGATTTCCTCCCGGCCGGGTGATGCCTGATGGTGGCGGCCTACTTCATCGCCCCGTCGTCTTGATGACGGTTTCGTGACGGCGCCCGCTAAACTGCGCGGCTTAGAGAAATCCAAGGACGTCCATGCTGTTTGGCAAGCTGCTGCCCCGTGAGGGCAATTTTTTTGAGCTGTTCAACGAACATGGCGGCTTCATTCTGGAAGGCGCTCGCTCCTTCCAGAAAATGATCGAGAACTACAACGATCCGACGCTGCGCCAGCAGTACGCAGACGAAGTCGACAAGGCGGAGCATGCGGCCGACCGCGTCACTGCCGAGGTCAACCGGCTGCTGCACCGCACCTTCATCACGCCCATTGATCGCGAGCAGATCCACAGCCTGATCAATGCCATGGACGACATCGTCGACCTGCTGCAGGACTCCTCCGAGACGCTGTCGCTCTACGACGTGCGCGCCGTCCCCGAGCAGGTGCTGCAGCTGGCGACGCTGTCCGTTCGCTGCTGCGAGCGCGTTCAGCATGCGGTGACGCTGCTGCCCCACCTGAGCAAGCCGGCCACCACGGAGGCCGCGATCAAGACCTGCGAGGAGATCGACCGCCTCGAGTCGGACGCTGACCGCGTCATGCGCTCGGCGATGTCGCGCCTGTTCCGCGAAGAGCCGGATGTGCGCGAGCTCATCAAGCTCAAGGCGATCTATGAGCAGCTGGAATCCATCTCGGACCGCTGCGAGGACGTGGCCAATCTGATCGAGGGCATCGTCCTCGAGAACTCCTGATCAGGGCCGACATGAACCCCCCACACGTACGCCGTTCGGTGCCCCTCGAGGGGGCTTATCAGCGCCCTCCCACAGCCGGGCACCGCTGACATGGCATCGGTTGAGATCGCTTTCTGGGTGGTAGCCCTGCTCGTCGTTCTGGCGCTGCTGTTCGACTTCATGAACGGCTTCCACGACGCGGCCAATTCCATTGCCACCGTCGTTTCCACCGGCGTGCTGAAGCCGCAGCAGGCGGTGCTGTTCGCCGCGTTCTTCAACGTCGTCGCCATCGCCATCTTCCAGCTCAAGGTGGCTGCCACCGTGGGCAAGGGCATCGTCGAGCCAGGCATCGTGGATCACCACGTCGTCTTCGGCGCCTTGATGGGCGCGATCGCCTGGAACTTCATCACCTGGTGGTGGGGCATTCCGTCCAGTTCGTCGCATGCGCTGATCGGCGGCATCGCCGGCGCCGTCATCGCCAAGTCGGGTCCTGACGCCCTGATCGGCGCCGGCATCTGGAAGACCGTCGCCTTCATCGTCATCTCGCCACTGCTCGGCTACCTGCTGGGCTCGTTGATGATGGTGCTCGTCGCCTGGGTCTGCAGGAACACCTCGCCGCTGCGCGTGGACCGCTGGTTCCGGCGGCTGCAGCTGGTCTCGGCGGGCCTGTACAGCCTCGGGCACGGCGGCAATGATGCGCAGAAGACGATCGGCCTGATCTGGATGCTGCTGATCGCCGCCGGCATGGTGTCGGTGGGCGACCATGCGCCGCCCACCTGGGTGATCGTCTCCTGCTACATCGCCATCGGCATGGGAACGATGTTCGGCGGCTGGCGCATCGTGCAGACCATGGGCCAGCGCATCACCAAGCTGAAGCCGGTGGGTGGCTTCTGCGCCGAGACGGGTGGCGCCATCACGCTGTTCCTGGCCACGGCCATGGGCGTGCCCGTGTCGACGACGCACACCATCACCGGCGCCATCGTCGGGGTGGGGTCGGTGCAGCGCGCCTCGGCCGTGCGCTGGGGTGTGGCCGGCACCATCGTCTGGGCATGGATCTTCACCATCCCGGCCGCGGCGCTGATGGCCGGTGTCTGCTACTGGGTCAGTTTCGCGATCTACTGATCGACCTGTGCCTCGAAGTAGCGCTGGGCGCTGAAGGCGATGGTCGCCATCATGGCCGTGCCGCCGATGAACAGGCAGAGCACGACGCCGATGATGGCCGCCCAGCCGCCCGTCGAGGCAGGAAGGCCGCGGTTGAAGCGCTCGTTCCAGCGTTCATCCGGCATCAGGCCGTAGACGATGCCGCCGAGCAGGGCCGCGACGACGCTCGCACCCAGCAGCGGAATGAGCAGCCACGCAACACGGTCGTCCTGACCCAGTGCGTTCATGCGCTGCAGGCCGGCCAGGCCGAGCAAGGTCGGCAGCGGGAAGGCCCAGCCCCAGCGGTCCTTCAGGCCGTGCAGATAGAAGCGGTGGACACCGAAGACGCCCACGAGCAGGGCGAGCCAGGTCGCGACAGCCTTGTGCCTGGTCGTTGCGCTCATTCGGCCGCCGCGCCGTCACCCAGGCCGAGCGCGCGCTGCATCAGCACGACGTCCAGCC
>SEEY01000345.1 GCA_004211235.1 Rubrivivax sp. | reverse complement strand
GAATTCGAGCTGCAAGCGCAGGCGCTCGGGATGGGCCAGGTCATCGGCGTCCAGCCGCGCCACGAATTCGGAGTCGCCGGCCGCCAGCCCGTCGTTCAGCGAACGGGCAACGCCCTGCGGGTCAGCGTGCGCAATGCGACGAAGGTTCAGCAAGCCTTCGAAGCGCGCCGCCAGCGCCGCAGTGTCGTCCGTGGAGCCGTCGTCGACGAGCACGACTTCGAAGTCGCGCAGACTCTGGTTGGCCAGGCTCTGCAGCGTCTCGCCCAGGGTCTGAGCGGCGTTCAGCGCCGGGATGACGACGGAAATGAGGGGCATGATCAGTCGATGCTAACGAAGTGCCCAGACCTGCCATTGCGCGAGAAGCCGGCAGCCCCGGCGCCAAATCATTGGGCGGCCACCGCAGCGCTGGCCTAGCATCCGACGATGATTGCCCCCTTCTTCTCGGTCGTCATGGCCACCCACCACCGGCCCGCGACGCTGGCACGCGCGATCGCGTCCTTGCGTGCCCAGACCTGCACCGACTTCGAGATCCTGCTCACCGCCGACGCGCTGGATGCCGACACCGCCGCGGTCGTCGCGCGCGACCTTGGGCCGGCCGACAGCTTCCTCAAGCGCACCGGCCCGAACGGCCCCGCGGAAAGCCGCAATCAGGGCCTGGCGCGCGCCCGCGGCGAGTGGGTCGTCTTCCTGGACGACGACGACACCTTCGAGCCTCACCACCTCGCCACGCTCAAGCCGCACTGCGAGCGCGCCGACGCCCAGGTGCTGTTCACCGACATCACCATCGTCACCGAAGACCGCCAGCAGGCGGGCATCCCGGAACTGAGCCGCACGTTGACGCCGCTTTCGGGGGGCGACATCAGCATGCTGTGGGTTAAGAACTTCATTCCCCTGCACTGCCTGGCCTACCGGCGCAGCCTGCTGCAGGGGCTGACCTTCGACCCGCATCTGGCGTCGCAGGAAGACTGGGACTGGCTGCTCGGCGTGTGCTCGCGCGCCATGCCACGGCACGTGCCCGGCGGCGGCGCGGTCATGCACAAGGACTTCGTGAACCCCGGCGCCCGCCGTGGCCAGCAGGAGACGTCCAACAACACGACCGTGGTGCTGGACTTCCTGCACGTCTACCGCCGCTGGCCTGCGCCGACGCCCGAATTGAAAGCAGCCCGCGCGGGGCTGCTCAAGGGCGTCGGTCTGCCGCTGCCGGTGGAGTGGTTCTAGTCACCCCATTTGGCGATGTAGGTCTTGAAGCTTTCCAGCCAGCTGTTGGAGCCAAAACCGCCCTCGCTCTGATGCGTGATCGCGATCGGCCAGGTGCCGAGCCGCAGGCCTGACGCGCGGGCGCTGCGGCAGAAGTCCATGTCGTAGAAGTGGAACTCGAAGCGCTCGTCGAAGCCGACCTGCTTTGCGCGCAGCACGTCGCGCTGCGCGGCCAGCAGCACGCCATCCAGCATCTCGCAGACGGCCGGCACCGGGCCGAAGGCCGAGATCGTGCCGAACGGCGATGGCCCGTGCGAGACGACACCGCTGAGGTTGGCGCGGTCATCCCACTTGAACTCGATGGACGGGAAGGCCCAGGACGGTTGAAGCGGCGCGCGGCGCTTGTTGCCGGCCACGCCGATGACGTCGAACGCCTGCACACCGGTGATGACATGCTCGAAGAAGAAGTAGTCGTCCAGCCAGACGTCGTCATGGATGAAGGCGATCACGGGCGATGCGTCCGCCGCCGCGATGCGCTCGTTGTAGAGCGAAGGTAGGCCGCGGCGGTTCTCGTAGAACATCCGGGGCTTGAGCCGGTCGTCATGCGACATGCGGCGCAGCGACAGGCCCAGCGCCGAGCGGCCCCAGAACTCGTCGGAGGTCAGGCGGGTGGCGCAGACGAGGTCGATCACGCGCGCGTGGCTCCGAAATCGTGCCAGAGGCGAATGAACTCCTCGTCGGCCTCACCGTTCGCGGCAAGCTGCGGCAGCAGGGCAATGAAGGGCTCGATGTCCGGCTCCGCCGCATAGCGTCGCCGCACGACATCAGCCGAATGAACGATCGCAGCGCGCACCAGCGGCTCGGTCAAAAGGCCGGCGCGCAGCGCGGCCAGCGCCAAGGCGATCCAGCCGAGGACACCGAGCTTGAATGCGCGCCCCAGCGGCTGTTGCGAGTTCTGGCCGGCACTCGTGCGAAAGAAGCCCAGATGCTCGTTGATGTAGGCAAGCGGCCCGCGTTGGGCGCACATCAACATCGTGCCGATGTCCTCCAGGCCGTGCAGGTTGATTCCGCCGATGCTCGGCCGGCGCATGTCGTCCAGGCAAGCGGCGGCAAACGTGGTGTTGGACAGCTCGCCCAGCCAGTTGTTGCTGGTGCCGACGATCTGTTCGAACAGCAGCGGCGCGGGCAGGCTGATGAGGCGCTGCGGCATGGCGTCGAGCGCCGGCGGCACGGGCAGGCTGGCGAGCGGCAAGCCGGTCTCCGAGGCGTACCAGCGTCGACTTACGACACAGCCGCTCGTCGCCAAGGCGTGCGCCTCCGCATGGCGGGCGTAGAAACTGGGATAGGGAATGTCGTCATCCATCAGCAGATGGAAATGCGACGTTGCACCGCCATAAAGCGTCAGCAGTTGCTGGCAATTGGCCCAGCCGCCACGCCGCGGCCCTTGGACGACGCTCAGGTTGAGCCGCTGTACCAACGGCTGCACGGCCGGAGCTGACAGAGCATCGAGGAATGCGCCGTCGGGACTGTCGTCCGAGATGATGACGCGGGCGGGCAGGACCGTCTGCACCTGCAGGGCACGGAGAAGTTCCGCAAGATAGGCGGGCTTGAAGGCCGGGATGAGCGTGGTGAAGGCCATGGTCACGGCAGTCTATGGCCGCAGCATCGAGTGCCAAGCCGTGAATTGCCGAGCCAACTGGCTCATGTTTTCGGCCTGGCGACGAGACCGATGTTGGCGAGCAGCCGCGCCGGCAGTTGGTCGGAGATCTGCGTCAGCGACCGGATGAGTTCCGGCTTCCACGTCGTCATCATGCCGTTCGGCACCGTCTTGACGAAGTAACCGAACTGCGCGACGACCTCGAAGCCCGCCTTCTCGAACAGCGAGACGAAGCCGGCCAGGTCATAGACGCGCTGGTGGCCGACCAGGTGATCGCGAGGAGACAGTGAATCGAGCTGCGGCTGCAAACCCATCATGACGGCGAGCTGGCGGTGCAGCGACTCGGCATTCGGCACGACAGCGATGACCTGGCCGCCAGGCGCCAGCCAGTCGTGCATCTTTTCAACGACGGCAGCGTCATGCACCACATGCTCAAGCACATGCAAGGCCAGCACGCGGTCGAAGCGCCGCTGCGGCGTGAACCGCTCGAAGTAGCTGCAGTGGACTGCGAGCTTCGCACCGAAACGTGTGCGTGCGTCGTCACACAGAGCACTGGAGCCTTCCACCAGTTCGACGTCATAGCCCGCGTCCAGCAAGGGGCCGGTGATGGTGCCCTCGCCGAAACCCATTTCCAGCACACGCTGGGGCGCGGGGCCGATGCGGTCGAGCAGGCCGGGCAGTTGCGTCGCGTGAATCAGCGGCTCGATGAAGCCTTCGCCCGTCGAGTCGGTGAGATAGGCCTTCTGGGCGATGGCGTTGAGGTCGGGTTGCGTCATGCTTCGATGAACTCCAACATGAATCCGGTGCGCAGCATCACGAAGGCGATCCGGCGGCCGCCGAAGGCCACGGCAGGCACGGGCTGGACAGTGGTGATGGCACGCTGCGTACGCGCCCAGGCGAGCGCCTGCGTCATGTCGGGCACCAGATAGGCAAAGTGGTAAATGCGGGTGCCCTGCTCCAGCCAGGCCTTCAGCGTCGTGCTGCCGGGCAGGTTCTGCAGCAGTTCGACACGCGGGCCGGCACCGGTCAGGAACAGGCCGGAGATGCCTTGCAGCGGGTCTTCAAAGGCCTCGCCCTCCGCGGCATAGCCCAGGCGCTCGAACTGCGCGCGGTCCCTGGCCAAGTCGGCGCAGGCATAGCCGAGGTGATGGAACTGAAAGCCTTGCGGCAACGCGTCAGGCGCCACGCTGCAACCTTCGTGCGGTGAGCTGGGCGAGGTGCGTGAGCCGGGCGTCTACGGGGGCCCAGGCGGCGCGCGTCAGCCGGTGCTCGACCGAATCGACACGCTCGCCATGCAACTCGACATGGCCGGGCAGCAGACGCCGCTCCGCGATGCCGCAGGAATCATGGAAGGACACGACGCGCTCGTTGGCTGCGAGCGTGCGGCAGTGGACGGCGTCCAGCTTCAACAATTCAAAGGCGCAGCGGTAGACCAACGCTGCGCTTTCCACGGCGGCAAGTGACCCTGGCTTGAGCAGCCAACGGCCCCATTCACCCTGGCCGTCTTCGATGTCGTAGACGCCGATCAGGCCCTCGGCCGCGCCGGTCGACAGCCGCTCGATGACGAAGTAGTAGTCGCCCGGCCGTTCGTAGTAGCGCGCCAGCCAGGCAAGCTGGTCCGCCACGCTCGGCGAAGTGGGATGCAGGTAGCGCGCAAGCTCGGGATCGCTGCGCAGGCCGACGATGAAGGCCGCATCGTCGTCGCGCACCGGCCGCAGGCCGAAGGCGGCGCCGGCCAGGCTCAGCTCATGGCGCATGCTTGGCCTGCACCGCCGCGACGATGCGCTCGACGCTGTTGAGTTCGCCCAGCTCGGCCTCGTCGAACTGCACGCCGGTAGCGTCTTCCACCGCGAAGATGACCTCGATGTGGCGCAGCGAGTCCCACTGCGGCGTGTTGTGCACGGACGTATCGGCGTTGACCTCGGTCTTGAGCACGACGCGCAAGGCGGCAATGACGGTCTCGATCACGGAAGTACTTTCTCGATGTGGACGCCTTCGGGCGGCGTGAAGGTTTGGACGCGTTCTGCCGGCCACTGCGTGGCCTGGCCCAGCCACTGGCGCGCCGGCTGGTTGCGCGGGCCGTCGGTGACCTGGAAGCGCACCGGCGCGGCAGGCAGGCACTGCAGCGCGCCAATGACGATGCTGTCTTCCAGGCGCCGGCCCATG
>SEEY01001212.1 GCA_004211235.1 Rubrivivax sp. | reverse complement strand
ACCTGGGGCCGCTGGCAGCTCGCCACCTACGTGCGCAATCTCACCGACAAGCGCGCCGTGCTCGGCGCCGACACGGCGCTCACAGCCTTCGGCCTGCCGCTGAATGTGACGACCGCGGCGCCGCGCACGGTGGGCGCCAACCTCACGGTCAACTTCTGAACGCGGGGACCGTCATGAAGCAACTCTTCGCCCGCCTGCATGCCGTCGCCTTCGTCCTGGTCGCGGCGGCCCTCGGGCCTGCGCTCGCGCAGACCGGGCCCGCGCCCAGCACGCTGCCACCAGCCGCCGTCACCGAGGCCGCACCGGCCGCCACGGCCACCGCGGCGATGCCGAAGGCCGGCGTGCCACTGACCGCGGTCGACCTCGACGCCTTCCTCGACGGCCTGATGCCGGCCGCGCTGCGCACCGCCCGCGTGCCGGGTGCCGTGGTGGTCGTCGTCAAGGACGGCCAGCCGCTGCTGCAGAAGGGCTACGGCCTGGCCGACTGGGACAAGAACGTGCCGGTCGACCCGAACAAGACGCTGTTCCGGCCCGGCTCCGTGTCCAAGCTGATCACCTGGACGGCGGTCATGCAGCTCGTCGAGCAGGGCAAGCTCGACCTCGACGTTGACCTCAACAAGTACCTCGACTTCACCATTCCCGGCCGCAATGGCCGGGCGCTGACGCTGCGCCACGTGATGACGCACACGACCGGCTTCGAGGAGACCGCACGCGACCTGCTGACCTACGACACCGGCACACCCGACCTGGGCCAGGTGCTCAAGCGCTACATCCCGCCCTATGTGTACGACCCGGGCACGACGCCCGGCTATTCCAACTACGCCACGGCCCTGGCCGGCTACATCGTGCAGCGCGTCAGCGGCAAGCCGTTCGACGACTACATCGAGCAGCACGTGTTCGGCCCGCTCGGCATGACGCTGTCCACCTTCCGCCAGCCGCTGCCGGCCAAACTGCAACCGCTGATGTCGCAGGGCTACATCACGCAGGACGAGAAGCCCAAGGGCTTCGAGATCATCAGCCTGCCGC
>SEEY01001211.1 GCA_004211235.1 Rubrivivax sp. | reverse complement strand
TGGACGCGGCGCCTCGGCGGCTACTCGAAAGGCATGCGCCAGAAGGTCGCGATCGCGCTGGCCGTGGCGCGCCAGGTGCCGTTGCTGCTGCTCGACGAGCCGACCACGGGCCTGGATCCGCAGGCCACCAGCGAATTCAACACGCTGCTGCAGGACCTACGCGCACGGGGCAGCGCCATCTTCATGGTCACGCACGATCTGCTGGGCGCAGCCGAAGTGGCCGACCGCATCGGCTTTCTGGAGCGCGGTCACATCAGCCATGAAGTCGCTGCCAGCGGCGCTGAACACTATGACGTGCGCGACCTGTACCGGCGCTACGCCGGTGCCACGAATGCTGCCGCCAGACCGGAGGCCGCATGAGCGTTTCTCGAGCACTGCCCGCGGTTGCCATGGGCGAGTGGCGCGCCATGCTGCGCAACCAGGTGGCCGTCGCCGCCGGCATCCTGATGCTGGCGCTCACGCTCGTCGCCATCGTCGTCAGCCATGAGCGCGTGGGCGCCGTGAACGCCGAACGGGCGCGCTTCCAGAGCACGGTGGACGCCCAGTGGGCCAACCAGCCTGACCGCCACCCGCACCGTGTCGTCCATTACGGGCACTATGTGTTCCGACCGCTGAGTCCCCTCGCCTTCTTCGATTTTGGCGTCGATCCGTTCACGGGCAGCACGCTGTTTTTGGAAGGTCACCGCCAGAACAGCGCCAACTTCAGCGACGCCGCCCAGTCGTCGGTGCTGCTGCGTTTCGGCCAGCTGACGCCGGCCTTCGTGCTGCAGGTGCTCACACCGCTGCTGATCGTGTTCCTCGCGTTCGGCAGCGTCGCGCGCGAGCGCGAGCGCGGCCAGTTGCGGCTGCAGATCGTGCAGGGTGTGCGCGGCGCGACGCTGTTGCTTGGCAAGCTCGCGGCTCATGCGGGCGTGGCGCTGCTGCTGGGCGCGCCAGCCTTCATCGCCCTCATGGCGATTGCGGTCGTGCATCCGGCCGTCGCGGCCGAGGCGCTGACGCTGATTGGCGGGTATGCACTGTACCTGC
>SEEY01001210.1 GCA_004211235.1 Rubrivivax sp. | reverse complement strand
GATCAACGGCCTGACGCCCAAGCTGTTCGACATCCAGCCCCAGGCCGATTACGAGGTGCGCGAGGTCGAGGCCTTCCGCGCCGAGAGCGCCGCGGGCGCCTCCTACCAGTCCCCCGCACCCGACGGCTCGCGGCCCGGCGTGTTCTACGTGAACACCTTCAACCTGAAGGCCCAGCCGATCTTCGGCATGGAGACGCTGAGCCTGCACGAGGCGTCGCCCGGCCACCACTTCCAGATTTCCATCGCCCAGGAAGACCCGGCCCTGCCCAAGTTCCGCCGCTTCGGCAGCCACTACACGGCCTACGTCGAAGGCTGGGCGCTGTATGCCGAGAGCCTGGGCAAGGAACTCGGCCTCTACACCGACCCCTACCAGTGGTACGGCCGCCTCTCCGACGAGCAACTGCGTGCGATGCGCCTCGTCGTCGACACCGGCCTGCACCACAAGGGCTGGACCCGCGAGCAGGCCATCCGCTACATGCTGGACAACTCGTCGCTCGCCGAGAGCGACGTGATCTCGGAAGTCGAGCGCTACATCGTCTGGCCCGGCCAGGCACTGGGCTACAAGATCGGCCAGCTCGAGATCACCAAGCTGCGCGCCGAGGCCGAGAAGGCGCTCGGTGCGAAGTGGGACGTCAAGGGCTTCCACCGCGTCGTGCTGACCGCAGGGCAGGTGCCGCTGCCGGTGCTGCGCGAGCTGGTGATGGAGTGGATCAAGTCAGGCCAGAAGACCTGAGCCTTGTTTTCCGGTGCGCCCACCGGTACAGCATCGGCAGCACCAGCAGCGTCAGCGCCGTCGACGACAGGATGCCGCCGATGACGACCGTGGCCAACGGCCGCTGAACCTCCGCGCCGGTGCCGGTGGCCAGAGCCATCGGCACGAAGCCGAGTGACGCGACGAGGGCGGTCATCAGCACCGGCCGCAGCCGCGCGAGCGCGCCTTCGCGAACGGCCGGGTCGAGCGGCAGGCCGCCCGCGCGCAGCTCGCGGATGTTGCTCAGCATCACCAGCCCGTTGAGCACCGCCACGC
>SEEY01001209.1 GCA_004211235.1 Rubrivivax sp. | reverse complement strand
TGGTGCTCGCCGCGGCCCTGGCCGGCCAGGGCGTGGCCTTGGCCCGGCTGAGCCTGGCCCGGCATGAACTGGCCGAGGGCCGCCTCGTCCAGCCGTTCGGCGGGCACCGTGAGCGCGAACGGCTGGACGAGGCGGCCCTCGGCCAGTTCATGCCGGGCCAGGCTCAGCCGGGCCAAGGCCACGCCCTGGCCGGCCAGGGCCGCGGCGAGCACCAGGCCGAGGTCGACCAGGCGCGGGCCGTCGTCCGGCTCCGTCGCCTCGGCCAGGCCGGCGGCGCGCAGCCAGGGCGACCAGGGCTGCAGCGGCGTGCGCAGCAGCGGCAGGGTCAACAGGTCCGCGGGCTCGCGCAGCGGTGGGTGGCTGGCCAGCAGGGCGGGCGAGGCCAGCGGCGTGAGCTGATCGCACAGCAGCACCTGGTCGGCGGCGATGTCGTCGGGCACGGCGCCATGCCGGATCTCGACGTCCGCGCCGGCATCACCCTCGGCCAGCAACGGGACAGACAGCGTCAGCTCCAGCTCGACCTGCGGATGCGCGGCGGTGAAGCCGGGCAGGGCGGGCACGATCAGCTGGCGCGCGAAGGTCGGCGTGGAGCTGACACGCAGCCGCTCGCGGTGAGGCAGGCGCCCGGCGCGCTGATGCAGCGGCATGGCCTGCAACAGGGCGAGCGCCTGGCGCACCTGGAGCAGGTATTCGTGGCCCGCCGAGGTCAGGCTGAGCCCTTTGGCAGGCTGGCGCTGCAACAGGGGCTGATCCAGCCGTTCCTCCAGCCCCGCGACGCGCTTGGCGACCGCGCTCGCGCTCAGGGCCAGCTCGGCGGCAGCGGCCTCGAAGCTGCCGGCGCGCGCCACGGCGTCGAAGGCGAGCAGTGCGTCCAGTGACGGCAGGCGGATGGGGCGCGGTGGCATCCGGCCATGGTACCCAGCGGGCTTGGCCGGGCGCGGGGTCAGAAGTTCAGCGTCGTCGGCCCGGCGTCAGTCGATGTCGGCCGCAGGTAGTGACCCAGCGTGCCGGCCAAGCCCGCTGGGTA
>SEEY01001208.1 GCA_004211235.1 Rubrivivax sp. | reverse complement strand
CCTCTCCGCCCTGCCCGAGGCCGATGCCGCCCTGCGCTCTGCCATCGACGCCGAAGCCGCCGAGCGCGGCTGGCCGGCGATGCATGCCGAGCTTGCAGCGCTGGACGCCGAGACCGCCGCGCGCCTGGCGCCCAACGACAGCCAGCGCATCCAGCGTGCGCTCGAAGTCATCCGCCTGACGGGCCAACGCCTGAGCGTGCTGCATGCCGCGTCGCGCGGAGACGGCGTGGACTGGCCGCTGTTCTCGCTGGAGCCGACCGACCGCGCCTGGCTGCACGAGCGGCTGGCGCAGCGCTTCGACGCGATGCTGGCCGACGGCCTGGTGGACGAGGTCAAGGCGCTGCGCGCCCGCGGCGACCTAAGCCTGGCGCTGCCGTCGATGCGCTGCGTCGGCTACCGGCAGACCTGGGAGGCGCTCGACGCGAACGACTTCTCCGACCTCCGCGAGCGCGGCATCGCCGCCACGCGCCAGCTCGCCAAGCGCCAGGTGACCTGGCTGCGCGGCATGCCGCAGCGCCGCACCATCGCCTGCGACGGCCCGCAGCCGATTGCCGAGCTGCTGGCCGGGCTGCAGAAGCTGCTCAGCACATGAGCGTCCTCCAGGCCCGCGGCCTCGCCAAGCGCTACGGCGACACGCCGGTGTTCGCCAGCGTCGACCTCGATCTGGCCGCCGGCGAGATCGTCGCGCTGCTCGGTGAATCAGGCAGCGGCAAGTCCACGTTGCTGAACTGCCTGGCGGGGCTCGACGAAGCCGACAGCGGTTCCATCCTGCTGGCCGGGCAGCCGCTGCGCGAGCTGGACGACGAGGCCCGGTCGGCGTTGCGGCGCGAGTCGCTGGGCTTCGTGTTCCAGGCCTTTCACCTGCTGCCGCATCTGAGCGTGGCGGACAACGTGGCGTTGCCGCTGCGGCTGCTTGGTGTTCCGGACAACGGGCGTGTGGCGCAGATGCTGGAGGCGGTGAGCCTCGGTTCGCTGGGCGCGCGGATGCCGCGGCAGTGGTCTGGAGGGCAACTGCAGCGTGTAGCGA
>SEEY01001207.1 GCA_004211235.1 Rubrivivax sp. | reverse complement strand
TGCGACAGCTGGGCGCCGGCACGGGCCTGGGCGTCTCCGGCCTCATTCCTGCCGGCGAGGGCTGGATCGCCCTTGGCACCGAGGGCGGCCACGTCAATTTCGGGCCGCGCGACGAGCGCGAGATGGACATCCTGAAGTTCGCATGGAAGGCGCTGAACCAGGATCACGTCTCGTACGAGCGCCTCATCTCAGGCCCCGGCCTGGAACTCATTTACCAGGCGCTGGCCAGCCGCAACGGCGTTCACGTGGCGCCGCTGTCCGCCCCCACCATCTCCGAGCGCGCGGTCGACGGCGGTGATGCGCTCTGCCTGGAGACGCTCGAGGTCTTCTGCGGGCTGCTCGGCACCTGCGCCGCCAACCTGGCCGTCACGCTCGGCTCGCTGGGCGGCATCTACATCGGCGGCGGCATCGTGCCGCGGCTGGGCGAATGGTTTGACCGCAGCCCCTTCCGCGCCCGCTTCGAGGACAAGGGGCGTTTCCGGAACTATGTCTCGGCCATTCCCACCTTCGTCATCACTGCCGAGCACGCGACCTTCAAGGGCGCCTCGGCCATTCTCGAGAACCAGCTGCGCAACCTGCAGGTGTCGCCCGGCTCGGCCATCCTCGGGCAGATCCGCCGGGCGCGCAGCGAGCTGTCGCCCGCCGAACTGCGCGTCGCCGACCTCGTGCTCGCCCAGCCGCGCTCGGTGCTGAACGACCCCATCGCCGAGATCGCGCGCGCCGCCGGCGTCAGCCAGCCGACGGTCATTCGCTTCTGCCGCTCGCTCGGCTGCGAGGGTCTGTCAGACTTCAAGCTGCGCTTGGCCTCGGGGCTGACGGGGACGGTGCCGGTGACGCACACGCAGGTCACCACCAACGACTCCATGCTGGAGCTCGGCGCCAAGGTGCTGGGCAACACGGCCAGCGCGATCCTGCAGGTGCGCAGCCACCTCAATCGCGACACCATCGACCGCGCCATCGAGATGCTGCTGGCCGCCGGCCGCATCGAGTTCTTCGCGCTCGGCCACTACAGCGTCGTCGCGCAGGAC
>SEEY01001206.1 GCA_004211235.1 Rubrivivax sp. | reverse complement strand
GAGCCTCGCGGCGTTGCTGCTTACCGCACTTGCCTGGCCGGTCGCTGCGCTGGTGCGCCGCCGCTATGGCGCGACATCCCCGCTTTCCGGCACAGCGCGGCGCGGCCATCGTCTCACGCGTGCCTTCGCCGCGCTGGCGGTCGCGGTCTTCCTCGGCTGGTTCATGTTCCTCCAGCAACTCCTGTCCGGCTTCGACAATCTCGGCGGCCAGCTCGACTGGGCGCTCATCCTGCTCCAGCTGGCGACGCCGATCATCCTCGTCGGACTGCTCGGCCTGTCGCTGAGGAACGCCTGGCTCGTCTGGTGCGGAAAGCGCGGCTGGCTGGCGCGGCTGTGGAGCATCGTGGTGCCGGTGTGCGCGATCGTCCTGCTGTGGGTCGCGATCGGCTTCCATCTCATCGGCTTCGGGCTGAATTTCTGACCGGAGTTTTCTGATTAGGCTTGCAATGATCCTAATCAGAAAATATCCAGTGGATATGGAGAGGGGCCGGTTGCGGCTCCCGTCAGAGACTATCCGGGGGCCAGCAGTGACCATCGCACAGAACGACATCGCCATCGGCGCGCTGCAGCTTCCGCAGCCCTATCTGCTCTTCCTCGGCGACACGACCGAGGGCGGCTATGCCAAGACCGCCTATGGCCTGCGCGACTGGGCGCCGGAGAAGTGCCTGGGCGAATATCGCCTGGCGGGCGCCAGCGTGACCACCGGGCTGCAGGCCCTGTCGCCTGCCGATGCCGCAGCGGCGGGGGCGCGATCGATGCTGATCGGCGTCGCCAATGGCGGCGGCGTGATTCCGCCGAACTGGGTCCCCGCGCTGATCGAGGCGCTGGAGGCCGGGCTCGACCTGGTCAGCGGCATGCACGTCCGGCTGCGCGACGTGCCGGGCCTGGCCGAACCGGCCGAGCGGCTGGGGCGCCGGCTGATCGACGTGCGCCATCCTCCCGAGGGGCTGACCGTCGCCAATGGCGGCAAGCGCAGCGGCAAGCGGCTGCTGACCGTCGGTACCGATTGTGCGCTGGGCAAGAAATATAC
>SEEY01001205.1 GCA_004211235.1 Rubrivivax sp. | reverse complement strand
CCACATCTGCGCGACCTGCTCGGCCAGCGGCCGAAGGCGGCCCGCGCGCTGCTGGTCGAGCTGGCCGAGCCCGCCGCCACCGAGCATTTCGAGCGGCTGCTGGAGCTCGGCCAGCAGCTCCGGCCGCTGGGCGTGATGCTCGGCCTGGAGCATGCCGGCGCCGGGCTGGCCCAGGTGGAGCGGCTCTACCAGGCGGGGCTGGACTACGTGAAGCTCGACGCCTCGGTGCTGCTCGGCGTGGCCGGCGACGCGGGCCGCGCGGCCTTCGTGCGCGGCATGGTGATCATGCTGAGGAGCCTGGCGTTGAAGGTCTATGGCGAGGGCGTCGTCGACGCGATGGACGCGCAGGCGCTGTGGGATTGCGAACTCGACGGGCTGACAGGGCCTTGGGTGACGGCAGCTCCCCGCTGACCGGCGCGTGCCGATTTGCCCGCCGGCAGCCGGGGCAACGACCCGCGCCCCGCTAGAGTCGCGCCCGCAATCTTCACCGCTGCTCTGGAAGCCCAATGCGCCTGACCCTGGTTACTCTCATTTCTCTCACTTTGTGGCTGCCGGTCGCGCGTGCCGCCGAGGGCGGCTGCCCGCCCGTCGCGCAGCCGCCGACGGCCGAGCAACTGCAGGCGGCGCGCGCCGTGACGAAGGATCGCGGCGCGCTGTGGCGTCTGCGCAAGGACGGCCTCGTGTCTTACCTGTATGGCACGGTGCATGTCGGCAATCTGGAGTGGGCCATGCCCGGGCCGCAGTTGCAGGCGGCCTTCGGTGCGACGGAGGTGCTGGCCGTGGAGATCGATCCGATGGCCCCCGGCATTGCGGCCGACATGCAGGCGGCCCAGGCGAAGGGAGCCAAGCTGGCGCTGACCGCCGCCGAGCAGGCGCGCCTGGATGCCGAGGCCGATGCCGCATGCGTGCCGCATGCGGCCCTCGCAGCGCTGCACCCCGTGATGCAGGCCATCACCTATGTGTCTCTTTCAGGCCGCCGTGACGGACTGGATCCGGCCTATGCGCAGGAGGTCGTGCTGGTCAGCGCGGCC
>SEEY01000344.1 GCA_004211235.1 Rubrivivax sp. | reverse complement strand
GCGATCTCCGCCAGCAGCAGGCCTTGCGCCAGCAGCGTGAGCAGATGGCGGCTGGCCTGGTCGATCTGGCGGCCGGCGGCCGTGGTGTCCAGTGCGGCGGCGGCCTGGCGGGCGGTGGCCGGCGCCGCACTGGACACCACGGCCGCCGGCCGCCAGATCGACCAGGCCAGCCGCCATCTGCTCACGCTGCTGGCGCAAGGCCTGCTGCTGGCGGAGATCGCGGCGCTGTGGAAGCTTGAGCTGGCCGAGATCGAACGGCGAATCTGGCGCCTGGTGCGCCTGCTGCACGTCCGCTCGAGGGAACTGCTGATCGCCTGATCAGGCCGGGATGGTGTCCGCGAAGCTCTGGCGCTGCGACAGCTTGTCCATGTGGCGAGCCAGGTTGGGATAGTCCTCACGCCAGGTGATCTCGGGGAAGCGGAACTCCAGCCAGCCCAGCGCGCAGCCGACGGAAATATCGGCCAGGGTGAAATGGCTGCCCGAGCACCAGGCCTTCTCGCCCAGGCCCTGGCTCATCGCGCCGAGCGCGGCCCTGACCTTGGTCATCTGCCTGTCGATCCAGGCGGGGCTGCGCTGCTCGTCGCTGCGGTGCGCCCAGGTGCGCTCCATGCGCGTCAGGATGCCGGCGTCGACGATGCCGTCGGCCAGCGCCTCCCAGGTGCGCACCTCGCAACGTTCGCGGCCGCGGTCGGGAATGAGCTTGCCCACGGGCGACAGCGTGTCCACGTACTCGACGATGACTCGCGAGTCGAACACCGCGCCGGTGATGGAGTCCTGGCCTTCCATGACGAGGCAGGGCACCTTGCCCAGCGGGTTCATCTTCAGGATGGCGTCGCTGCCCCAGACGTCTTCGAGCACCAGCTGGTAATCGAGCTTCTTCTCGGCCATGACGATGCGCACCTTGCGCACGTAAGGGCTGGCGAGCGAACCGATCAACTTCATCGCGGTCATAGGGCAAACACGGAGGTCACAAGTCGAAACGATTCTAGCGAGGGGGCCTGGGGGTGCCCCGCCGGTGAAAAAACGCTGTCGGCTGGTACCGACAGCCCTGGAAGCAGGGGTTGCCAGTCTCTCAGCTGCCCCTCAGAGTGCTGTGCGCCGGAAGTCCCACGAAGCCGGGACAGGAGAGGGCAGAAAGGGCCGGTGGCCGCTGAAAACTAGAATCGCGGGTTTTCCACGATCAGCCCGGCTGCCAATGACCATGTCCGACTACTCCGCCATCAGCGCCCTTTCGCCGCTGGACGGCCGCTACGCCGCCAAGGTCGCCGCCCTGCGCCCGCTGCTGTCCGAGTACGGCCTGATGCACCGCCGCGTGCAGGTCGAGGTGGAGTGGTTCATCGCACTGAGCGACGCCGGCTTC
The DNA here is from genome assembly GCA_004211235.1 of Rubrivivax sp. The sequence continues at coordinate 3,689 of SEEY01000344.1, read as the reverse complement.
AAGGAGTTCAAGCCGCTGTCCTCCGCCGCGCGCTCGCGCCTGCGCCGGCTGGTGAAGAAGTTCAGCGAAGCCGACGCCGAGGCCATCAAGGCCATCGAGCGCACCACCAACCACGACGTCAAGGCCGTGGAGTACTGGATCAAGCGCAGCTTCGAAGGCCAGCCCGAACTGCTGGCCGCCGGTGAGTTCGTGCACTTCGCCTGCACCAGCGAGGACATCAACAACACCAGCCATGCGCTGATGCTGAAGGCCGCGCGGGACCAGGTCATGCTGCCGGCGCTCGATGGCATCGTCGAGAAGCTGCGCGGCATGGCGCACCAGTTCGCGGCCGTGCCGATGCTCAGCCGCACCCACGGCCAGACGGCCAGCCCGACGACGGTGGGCAAGGAGATCGCCAACGTCGTGGCCCGCCTGCAGACCGCGCGCGCGCGTATTGCGGCCGTCAAGCCGCTGGCCAAGATGAACGGCGCCGTCGGCAACTTCAACGCCCACCTGTCGGCCTGGCCCAAGCATGACTGGGAAGCCTTCAGCAGGACGGTCATCGAGAAGCAGCTCAAGCTGACGTTCAACCCGTACACGATCCAGATCGAGCCGCACGACTACATGGCCGAGCTGTTCGACGCATTCACGCGCGCCAACACCATCCTGATCGACTGGTCGCGCGACGTCTGGGGCTACATCTCGCTGGGTTATTTCAAGCAGCGCACGAAGGCCGGCGAGATCGGCAGCTCGACGATGCCGCACAAGGTCAACCCCATCGACTTCGAGAACGCGGAAGGCAACTTCGGCCTGGCCAGCGCGGTGCTGACGCACCTGTCGCAGAAGCTGCCGGTCAGCCGCTGGCAGCGCGACCTGACCGACTCCACCGTGCTGCGCAACATGGGCGTCGGCCTCGGCTACGCACTGCTGGGTTATGACTCGCTGGCCAAGGGCCTGGGCAAGCTGGAGGTGAACGAGGCCGCATTGGCCGAGGACCTCGATGCCGCCTGGGAAGTGCTGGCCGAGCCCATCCAGACCGTGATGCGCCGCTTCGGCCTGCCCAACCCCTACGAGCAGCTCAAGGAGCTGACGCGCGGCAAGGCCATCACCCAGGAATCCATCCGCGCCTTCATCGAGGGGCTGGACCTGCCCAAGGGCGAGAAGGCGCGCCTGCTGAAGATGACGCCGGGCAGCTATACCGGCATCGCGCAAGACCTGGCCAGGCGCGTCTGACCGTCGGACCAGGTGGCGCTCAGAGCGTCAGCCTGAACACCCTCGAGGGCTCGTTGTAGCCCTCGAGCCGTTCCTGCCCCTGCTCGACGAAGCCGAGCCTGGAGAGCAGCGCCACGCTGCGCGGGTTGTCGACGGCCGTGATGGCCATCAGCGTGCGCCAGCCCAGCACGTCGTGGGCATGGGCCACGCAGCCGCGCGCTGCCTCCAGCGCATAGCCGCAGCCCTCGTGCTCGGCCAGCAGCGCATAGCCGATGTCCGGCTCGGGCAGCGCGGCGCGCCGGAACAGGCCGCACATGCCGACCAGCAGACCGTCGGCGCGACGCTCGACCGCCCAGAAGCCGTGGCCCAGTTCCCGGTAAGGCTTGAACAGCCGGCCCTCGGCCCAGACGAGGGCGTCGTCCAGCGTGCGCAGGCCGGGGTTGCTGATGTTGCGGATCCAGCCCGGCTCGTTGACCAGCCGCAGCAGGAAGGGCGCGTCCAGCGGTGTGAATTCACGCAGCGACAGGCGTTCGGTGTCCAGGATATGCATGCGACCAGACAATAAACGGTTCCGTCCGCTGATACTCCGCCGCCCGACACGACCGCCGCTTGACGACGTCTTCATGAGCCTTGTGCCAGACACCAGCGACAACTCCGCGCTCACGCAGGCGACGCGCGAGCTGGATGTCATTCTGGCCAATGCCGGCGTCGGCGTGGTCTTCGTCAAGGCGCGGACGCTGGTCCGCTGCAATCAGCGTTATGCCGAGATCTACGGCTTCGCGAGCCCCGAGGCCGCCGTCGGGCGCAGCAGCGTGGAGCTGTACGAGAACGAGCAGCAGGCGCGCAGCCTGGGCCGCCGCGCCTACCCGATGCTGGCGGCCGGCGAGACCTTCCGCAGCGAGCAGCTGATGCGGCGCCAGAACGGCGAATCGTTCTGGGCCCACCTCACCGGCCGGCTGATCAACCCTGCCGACCCGGCCGCCGGCTCAATCTGGATCGTCGACGACATCCACGAGCGCCGCCAGGCTGACGCCACGCTGGCCGACCTGCACGCCGAGCAGCAGCTGATCTTCGACCACACCATGGTCGGCATCGTCTTCCTGCGCGACCGCCGCGTGACCCGTTGCAATCGCGCCTTCGAGCAGCTCTTCGGCTTCGCGCCGGGCGAGCTCGACGGCCAGTCCTCGCGCGCCTGGTATCTCAGCGACGAGGACTGGCAGCTCGCCGCGGAGCGCTGCTACGGCCCGCTGTCCCGCGGCGAGGCCTTTCATGCCGAGATGGTGCTGGGTCGCAAGGACGGTACGCCCGTGTGGTGCGAGGTGCGCAGCAAGGCCATCGATGCCGCCGACCTGTCGCGCGGCTCGCTGTGGATCACGCAGGACATCACGGCCCGCAAGCAGGCCGAGCTGGAGCTGGTGCAGGCCAAGGCCCAGCTGGAGGCGCTGGTGCAGCAGCGCACCGAGCAGCTCAGCCAGACCGTCGCGGCGCTGGAGCAGAAGGTGGCCGAGCAGCAGGCGGCGGAGGCGCGCGCCGAGCGCCTCGCCCTGTTCGACGGCCTGACCGGCCTGCCCAACCGCCACCTGCTGGCCGACCGCGCCAGCCAGGCCATCGACATCGCCCGCCGTGGCGACGAGCCGCTGGCCGTGCTGTTCCTGGATCTGGACCACTTCAAGAACGTCAACGATTCGCTCGGCCACCGCATCGGCGACGCGCTGCTCAGCCAGCTGGCGCTGCGGCTGCGCGGCGCCGTGCGCGAGCAGGACACGGTCGCCCGCATGGGCGGCGACGAGTTCGTGCTGGTGCTGCCGCTGACCGACATCGCCGGCGCCGCCCACCTGGCCACCAAGTTGATGGCGCTGGCCAGCGCGCCCTTCCAGGTCGAGCAGCAGGAGCTGACCGTCACGCCGTCGATGGGCATCGCGATGTTCCCGACCGATGGCGACGACTTCGAGACGCTGTGCAAGTGCGCCGACGCGGCCATGTACCGCGCCAAGAAGGACGGCCGCAACGCCTACCGCTTCTTCACGAGCGAGATGCAGGCGCAGTCGGCCCGCGCGCTGCTGCTGGAGAACGCGCTGCGCCGTGCGCAGGAACGCGGCCAGCTCAGCCTGCACTACCAGCCGCAGTTCGTGCTGGAGCCCAACGGCCAGAGCCGCGTCACCGGGGCCGAGGCCCTGCTGCGCTGGCAGCACCCGGAGCTCGGCTGGGTGTCGCCCGGCGAATTCATTCCGGTGGCGGAAAGCTCCGGGCTCATCCTGCCCATCGGCGAGTGGGTGCTCAACGAGGCGCTGAACCAGCTGCGCCGCTGGGACGACGCCGGCCTGCCGGAACTGTCGATGGCTGTGAACCTGTCGGCGGTGCAGTTCCGCCATGACGACCTGCCCGAGCTGGTCGGGCGCGTGCTGCAGGACGTCGGCATGCCGGCCGAGCGCCTGGAGCTGGAACTGACCGAAGGTGCGGCGATGGACAACCCGAGCATGGCCATCACCGTCATGAAC
>SEEY01001204.1 GCA_004211235.1 Rubrivivax sp. | reverse complement strand
GGCGCTCGGCCAGCACCGGCAGCAGCCGCGCGGCCACCCAGGCGGGCACCGGCAGCCGGCCGATGCGCAGGCGGTCGACGGTGGGCAGGCCGGTGGTCTCGCGCAGCGTGGCCTCGATGTTCAGCCAGGCCGTGAACGGACTGCGCGGCAACGGCAGGCTGGCCTGCAGCCGGGCGCTGCCAGCGTCCAGCAGCAGGTGCGCCGAAGCGCCTTGCGCGACGCGCCGGGCCAGTTGATCCAGCACGAGGTTGGCCTCCTGCTCGGAGGCGACCAGCGTGCGAAAGGGGCCGGGGGCCGGCCGGCGCGGGTCGTTGTGGGTCAGGAAGTCGCGCGCCCGCGCCACGTCCGCCGGCGACACTGCGGCCGGCCCCGGCCAGCGTGGCGACCCCTGCACCGCCAGCACCAGCGCCAGCACGCCCGCACCAGCCAGGGCCAGGGCCGCCCAGGCGAGGGTCTTCAGGCCCAGCCGAAGGGCCGGCGCGCTCACTCTTCCAGCAGGCTGTGCAGCATCCACGCGGTCTGTTGGCTGCGCCGCCAGATCGCTGGCGCTGCGCGCCTCCCCGCTTCGCGGCGGGATGCTCACTCTTCCAGCAGGCTTCGGAGCATCCACGCGGTCTGTTCATGCACCGTGATGCGCTGCGTCAGCAGGTCGGCCGTGGGCTCGTCGCCGGCCTTGTCGACGGTGGGGAAGAGCTGGCGCGCCGTGCGGGCGACGGCCTCGTGGCCTTCCTTCAGGATGCGCACCATCTCCAGCGCCTTGGGCGGCGTGCCAGGCGCGTCGGGCAGGCCGCTGAGCTTGGCGAACTGCGCGTAGCTGCCCGGCGCGGGATGGCCCAGCGAGCGGATGCGCTCGGCGACCGGGTCCACCGCGTTCCACAGTTCGGTGTACTGCACCATGAACATGGTGTGCAGGGTGTTGAACATGGGCCCCGTCACGTTCCAGTGGAAGTTGTGCGTCGTCAGGTACAGCGTGTACGTCTCGGCCAGCAGCTTGGACAGGCCGGCGACGATCGAGGCGCGGTCCTTGTCGCTGA
>SEEY01001203.1 GCA_004211235.1 Rubrivivax sp. | reverse complement strand
CCTGCCGCCGTTCCCGCTGCCGACGCGGCCGGCCACTGCGCCAGCGAGCCCATTCGCGTGCCGGGCGCCATCCAGCCGCATGGCTGGCTGCTGAGCCTCGACCCCGCGCGAGGCGGGGCTGTCGCCTGGAGCGAGAACTGGACGGCGCTGTTCGGCGACACGCCCGCCGGGGCACTGGCAGAGGTCGCCGCGTCGCTGCAGGGCGCCACGGCGGCGCTGGTGGACGGCGAGGGCGCCACGTCGCTCGGGCAGCACCGCGTGGGCGGGCAGCTGCTGCACGTGTCGGCCCACCGCCTGGGTGGCCTGGTGCACCTGGAGCTGGAGCCTTCCACCACCGACCTCGGCGCGCAGGCGCCCATCTACAGCCTGGCCCGCCACGCGGTGCCGCTGATGCAGCGCACCACGTCGGTCCGCGAGGTCTGCGAGGTGGTCACGGTGGAGATGAAGCGGCTGACCGGCTTCGGCCGCTGCCTCGTCTACCGCTTCGACGCCGACGGGCACGGCGCGGTGCTGACAGAGGCGCTCGATGCGGGCTACGACTCCTACCAGCACCATCACTTCCCGGCCTCGGACATCCCGGCCCAGGCGCGCGAGCTCTACCGGCTCAACCACCTGCGGCTGATTCCGGACGCCAACTACCAGCCCGTGCCGGTGCGCTTTGCGGACGGGCGCAGCACGGCGCTGGCGCTGGACCTCTCCCAGGCGCAGCTGCGCAGCGTCTCGCCGGTGCACCTGGAGTACATGCGCAACATGGGCACGCTGGCCTCCATGTCGGTGTCCATCATCGTGCGCGGCGAGCTGTGGGGCCTGGTCTCCTGCCACCACCACGGCCCGCACCCGCTGCCTTACCAGACGCGCATGGCCTGCGAGCACCTGGGCCAGCTGCTGTCGCTGCAGATCGAGGCCAAGGAAGAAAACGAGCGGGTCAACGAACAGCTGAAGCTGCGCGAACTCACCCTCGCGATGGTGGCCCACATGGCCGACAGCGACGCCACGCTGCGCCGCCTGGTTGATGAACCAGGCCCGCTGCTGCGG
>SEEY01001202.1 GCA_004211235.1 Rubrivivax sp. | reverse complement strand
GTGCAGCGCGACGATCGCCGGCCGGTCGAGCAGGCGCAGTTCGTAGACGCCGCCGCGGCCAGTGTAGCAGCGCAGTCCCAGCTTGGGCGCACCCTGGCACGGCTCGCCGGCCGGCAGCTGCTGGCCCCACAGCGCACCCAATTCGCGCAGCGCTTCTTCCTGGGTGGCCAGCGCCAGCGGCTGGTGCGGCGCCGGCGCGGCACCAGCCGCGGCACTGGCGGCACTGGCAGCACTGGCGGCAACAGCGGCCACCGGCTTCACCGGATGGCCAGCCGGCGCGGCCGCTGCCACGGCCTGTGCCCGCACCGGCACAGGCGCCGGCGCCACCCCATGCGGCACCGCCCGCCAGGCCGCGGCGCTGATCGCAGCCCCGGCCAGCACCCCGCCCGCCACCAGCGGCCAGCGCAGCGGCGCACGCGCGGCGGCCGGCTCGCCGGCAAACACTTCCTGGGCCGCGCGGCGCAGGATCTTGGGCGTGACCTGGGCGCTGTTCTCGACGTAGGCACCGAGCAGCGCGCGGTCGCACAGCAGGTTGATGCGGCGCGGGACGCCCCCGGTCAGGCGATGGATCAGCGGCGCCAGCGCCAGTGGAATCGGCGAGCCGGCATGCGTGCCCGCCACGCTCAGGCGGTGGGCGACATAGGCGCCGGTTTCGGCTTCGGACAGGGGGCCCAGGTGGTAGCGCGCGATCACGCGCTGGGCCAGCTGCTCGAGCTCCGGCCGCGCCAGGATCGTGCGCAGCTCGGGCTGGCCGATCAGGATGATCTGCAGCAGCTTGCGCTCGCTGGTCTCCAGGTTGGTCAGCAGGCGCGGCTGTTCGAGCACCTGGGCCGACAGGTTCTGGGCCTCGTCGATGACCAGCACGTTGTTGTTGCCCTGGGCGTGGCTGGCCAGCAGGTAGGCGTTGATCGCATCCACATACCCCTTTACGCCACCAAGCCCAACGGCGCCGCCGGCGTCCGGCGGCAGCGCGATGCGGAACTCGTCGCAGATCGTCAGCAGCAATTCCTCGACCGTCAGCTTGGGGTTGAAGATA
>SEEY01000343.1 GCA_004211235.1 Rubrivivax sp. | reverse complement strand
AGCACCAGGGCGAGGTCAGCAGCAGCCGCAACCACGGCCGCGAGGACGTCGGCATTCAGGTCGGCGAAGTAAAGCTGGGGAGCTTCAAACAGCTGACTGTCGGCCGAAGTGCCAAGGTTCTGCATCGAACTCCCTGCGTTGCGAGGTGCGGCACCGGGCGCCGCCAAAAAAGCATGGATGACGGCCCCGGCGGGCCGCAGCGCTCGGCCCGTTAAACGTCAGGCTCGCTTGACACCCGCAACCGCAGCGTTTGCCGCTTCAACGGCGGCGATTGCGTCGCTACCCATGGCATCGGCACCGCAAAGGGCCGCGAGGTTGGGGTTCTGCGCTGCCATCGGCCCGCCGACCATCACGAAAATGGCGCGATTGGCTGACGCCTCTCGCATGTCAAGAATAGCAGACGCCACATGGGGGATGCTGTCGCCGGTGGCCACTGACAGCCCGAACATGTCGAACCAGTTGTCGGTCAGTCGAGTCTGCAGATCGATCCAACTCGCCTTGGGTTCGCACTCGACATCCCAGCCGGCCCGACTGAAGAACTCTGCCGCCATGACCACACCGAAGGTGTGCTGCGCGCCCGGCACGGCGGCCAGCAGGGCGCGATGGCTGTCGGCATCGGGCCGCGCCACCTGACTGAAACGGCTGCCCTGCTCGTGCAGGACGCGCTGAAGGCGCCACAGGCCGATGGTGACCTGGGAGAAGTCGTAGCGGTCGTCTTCCCACATCTCGCCCATCCAGCGGGCACAGGGCGCCAGCAGGTCCAGGAAGACCTGCTCCTGCGAGGCGCCGGCGTCCAGCAAGGCACGCACGTAGCTGCTGGCGCTGTCGGCATCGCCCTCGGCCGCCAGGCGCGCGAGCGTGTGCACGTGCTCGATGGTCAGCGTCAGCGGCGGCAGCGGCGGGCGGTCCTGCAAGGGCTGCGCGCTGTGCATGAGCATCAGGCGTGGAATGATTTCCAGCTCGACGATGCGCGACAGCTGCATGTCTTCCGACGTGTTGCTCGACACCAAGTGCGGTGACGTGACCCGCGGCCGCTCGTCCGCATCCAGCGGCGCCAGCTTGGCGGACAACTCGGCGCTCTTCAGCGCCAGCATCTCGGCCAGCGTCAGGGGATTGGCCTGAACCGGTACCTGACCGCGCGCTGCACCGCGGGCAGGCGCCGCCATGACGCGCTGCGTTTGCTGGCGCTTGGCCAGCCTGTTGATCGTCCATCCAGCCACCACGGTCTCCTCGTGGGCTGGTTGGCAGCAAGGGTTCCCTGTGAGCGGCCGGAATCATCGGTCCGGTCCTCGGCGCTGGGCAGCGTCAGAAATCGCTACTGCTAACCGGTTGTGTTCGCTTGATCTGCTTCGTGTGTTGACTGCGACTTGCCAGCCCGCTTGCCGCAGGCCTCGGAAGCAATGTCGCGGATGCCTTTGACTCGCGTCAAGCTGATTTTCCCCATCGGACTGCAAATGTCCACTTTTGTTTACGTCAATTCCGATTGACAGTGCCAGACCATGGGCCTAGATTCGGCTCCATGCTGAACCAAGCCGCCACGCCGACCCTCCCAAGTGCCGGCGCGGACCGTGAGCCCATCCAGCGCGCACCGCTGTACACGCCGCAGCAGCGCGCCCGTCGCGACGCCAGCGCCTGGACCTTGATCCAGGGCGTCCTCGCGCCCGTTCAGTTCCTGGTGTTTCTCGTCAGCCTGGCGCTGGTGCTGCGCTTTCTCGCCACCGGCTTCGGCGAGCAGGCCGCGACGTGGTCGGTGGTGGTCAAGACGCTGACGCTCTACACCATCATGGTCACCGGCTGCATATGGGAGAAGGTGGTCTTCGACCGCTGGCTGTTCGCGCCGGCCTTCTATTGGGAAGACGTGTTCAGCATGCTGGTGCTGGCCCTGCACACGGCCTACGTGGCCGCCTGGCTCACCGGCTGGCTGTCGCCGCGGCAACAGATGGGCCTGGCGCTGGCGGCGTATGCGAGCTATTGCATCAACGCCACCCAGTTCATCCTGAAGCTCCGCGCCGCGCGGCTCGATCACGCGGCCAGCCTGGCCGCCGGAGCGTCGGCATGAGCCCGGTCATCCCCATCCACGCCGATGGCGGTTGCACCGATGCGCCGGTGTTGATGGAGCGCGGCCAACGCGAAGTGTTTTGCGGCCTGACCGGCATCATCTGGCTGCACCGCAAGATGCAGGACGCCTTCTTCCTGGTGGTCGGCTCACGCACCTGCGCCCACCTGATCCAGTCCGCCGCCGGCGTGATGATCTTTGCCGAGCCGCGCTTTGCGACTGCCATCCTCGACGAGCGCGACTTGGCGGGCCTGGCGGACGCGCAGGACGAACTCGACCGCGTCGTCAAGCGCCTGCTGGAGCGCCGCCCCGACATCCGGTTGCTCTTCCTGGTGGGCTCCTGCCCGTCGGAGGTCATCAAGCTGGACCTGTCCCGCGCCGCCGCCCGGCTGAGCCAGGAGTTCATGCCGCAGGTGCGGGTGTTGAACTACTCCGGCAGCGGCATCGAGACGACGTTCACTCAAGGCGAGGACGCCTGCCTGGCGGCCCTCGTGCCCGTGCTGCCCATCTCCATGCAGCAGCAGGAGCCCGAGCTGCTGATCGTCGGCGCGCTGGCCGACGTGGTGGAAGACCAGTTCAGCCGCCTCTTGACCGCGATGGGCGTCAAGCGCTTCGCCTTCTTCCCGTCGCGCAGCTCGACCGCCCTGCCCGCCGTCGGCCCGCAAACCCGCCTGCTGCTGGCCCAGCCTTTCCTCGGCGACACCGCCAAGGCGCTGGAGGCACGCGGTGCCACGCGCATTGCCAGCCCCTTCCCGCTCGGCGCTGAAGGCACCAGCGCATGGATGCAGGCGGCCGGCGCAGCGATGGGGCTGAACGCAGACCAAGTCGAGCAAGCCATCGCCCCGGCACGTCGGCGCGCCGAGCAGGCGCTGGCCACCCACCGTGCGGTGCTAGCCGGCAAGACGATCTTCTTCTTCCCCGATTCACAGCTGGAGATCCCGCTGGCGCGTTTCCTGGCCCGCGAGCTGGGCATGCGGCTGACCGAGGTCGGCACGCCCTATCTGCACCGCCAGCATCTGGCCGAGGAACTGGCCTGGCTGCCAGCCGGCACGCAGCTGTCTGAAGGGCAGGATGTGGAGAAGCAGCTCGACCGCTGCCGCGCCGCAGCGCCCGACATGGTCGTCTGCGGCCTGGGCCTGGCCAACCCGCTGGAGGCCGAGGGCTTCACGACCAAGTGGGCCATCGAGCTGGTGTTCACGCCCATCCAGGGCTTCGAGCAGGCCGGTGATCTGGCCGGGCTGTTCACCCGCCCCCTGACGCGGCGCACGCTGCTGGCGGCCTGACATGCAGTTGACGCTCTGGACCTACGAAGGACCGCCCCACGTCGGCGCGATGCGCATCGCCACCGCCATGCGCGACGTCCACTACGTGCTGCACGCACCGCAAGGCGACACCTACGCCGACCTGCTGTTCACGATGATCGAGCGCTCCCGCAAGCGCCCGCCGGTCACCTACACCACCTTCCAGGCGCGCGACCTCGGCGGCGACACGGCCCAGCTGTTCAAGGACGCCGCTCGCGACGCCTACGAGCGCTTCAAGCCTCAGGCCCTGCTGGTGGGCGCCTCCTGCACGGCCGAGCTGATCCAGGATGACCCCGGCGGCCTGACCGAAGCGCTCGGCCTGCCGGTGCCGGTGATTCCGCTGGAGCTGCCGGCCTACCAGAAGAAGGAAAACTGGGGCGCGGCGGAGACCTTCTATCAGCTGGTGCGTCGCCTGGCGGTGAGGCCCGTGCAGCCGCGAACCAAGGGCGACCGGCCGCGCTGCAACCTCCTCGGCCCGACCGCGCTCGGCTTTCGCCACCGCGATGACGTGCGCGAGATCAGCGGCCTGCTCGAGTTGCTGGGCGTCGAGGTCAACGTGACTGCGCCGCTGGACGCGTCTCCCGCCGACCTGGCCCGGCTGGCCGACGCCGACTTCAACGTCCTGCTCTACCCCGAGGTGGCGCAACAGGCCGCGAGCTGGATGGCACGCAACCTGGGCCTGCCCGCCACGAAGACGATTCCCATCGGCGCCACGGCCACGCACGAGTTCATCCGCGAAGTGGCGGCACTGGCCGGCATCGACCCGGACATGGCCGCTGCAGCAGCACAGTCCCGCTCGCCCTGGTATGCCAAGTCCGTCGACTCCAACTACCTCACCGGCAAGCGGGTGTTCGTCTTCGGCGACGCCACCCACGCCATTGCCGCCGCCCGCGTGGCGGCCCACGAGTTCGGCTTCAAGGTGGTCGGCCTGGGCACCTACAGCCGCGAGTTCGCCCGCGACGTGCGCGAAGCCGCCCTCGGCTACGGTATCGAAGCGCTGATCAGCGACGACTACCTCGACGTGGAAGCGGCCATCGCCGCCGCCGGCCCGGAGCTGGTGCTGGGCACACAGATGGAGCGCCACATCGCCAAGCGGCTCGGCCTGCCCTGCGCGGTCATCTCGGCGCCCGTGCATGTGCAGGACTTCCCCGCGCGCTACTCGCCGCAGATGGGTTTCGAAGGCGCCAACGTGCTGTTCGACACCTGGGTGCACCCGCTGATGATGGGCCTGGAGGAACACCTGATCGGCATGTTCCGTGGCGACTTCGAGTTCCACGAGGACGCCGCCCCCTCGCATCTCGGCGGCGCTGCGGTCAAGGCAGCACCGGCCCTCATCGAAGTGGCGCCTGAAGCCGCCGAGCCCGGCGCCGCAGCGAGCGTCGCCCAGTGGGCCGCCGATGCCGAAAAGGAGCTGCGCAAGATCCCGTTCTTCGTGCGCGGCAAGGCCCGTCGCAACACCGAGGCCTATGCGCTGAGCCACAGCGTGCCGGTGATCACCATCGAGACCCTCTATGACGCCAAAGCGCATTTCTCTCGATAGGGGTCCGGCGATGAACGTGGTCATCGTGACCATGGACAGCCACCTCGCCAGCGCCGCCGAACGCGCCAACGCCGTGCTGGCGAGCACGCTGCCCGGCCTGCGCCTCACCGTGCATGCCGCCGCCGAATGGGGCGACAGCCCCGAGGCCCTGGCCCGCTGCCGCGCCGACATCGCC
>SEEY01000342.1 GCA_004211235.1 Rubrivivax sp. | reverse complement strand
AGGCCGTGGGCCGGCTCCCAGAAGCGTTGCTCCATCAGCTCAAAGGTCGCGGCAATGCCGTCTCGTGCGCCCTGCACGCCGCCGAGGCTGGCGTGCAGGGCGCACGAGACGGCATTGCCGCGACCTTTGAGCTGATGGAGCAACGCTTCTGGGAGCCGGCCCACGGCCTCTACGCCGACGAGGCGACGCCCGACTGGCAGGTCGGCCCCTACCGCGGCCAGAACGCCAACATGCACGCCTGCGAAGCCATGCTGGCCGCCCACGCCGCCAGTGGCGAGGCCCGCTACCTCGACCGTGCGTTGACTCTCGCCACGTCCATCGCCCAACGCCAGGCCGCCCTCGCGGACGGCCTCGTCTGGGAACACTACAAGACCGACTGGACGCCCGACTGGGACTACAACCGCGACGACAAGACCAACATCTTCCGGCCCTGGGGCTTCCAGACCGGCCACCTCACCGAATGGGCCAAGCTGCTGCTGATGCTGGAGCGCCGCCTGGGTGACGCGGCCCCCGACTGGCTGGTCCCGACGGCACGCCGCTTCTTCGACACCGCCATGCAACGCGGCTGGGACGCGACGCACGGCGGCCTCGTCTACGGCTTTGCGCCCGACGCTTCGTGGAGCCCCCCGCCTGCGGGTACGCAGTCGTCCCCCCAGGGGGGACATGTCGGCCTTGGGAGCGGCCCGGCGCCCGACATGGAGGTCTGCGACGCCGACAAGTATTTCTGGGTCCAGGCCGAAAGCCTGGCCGCCGCCGCCTGGCTGGCCGTGCGCACCGGCGACAACGCCTACTGGCAGTGGTACGACCGGATCTGGGCCTACGCCTGGCAGCACTTCGTCGACCACGAGCATGGCGCCTGGTACCGCATCCTGGCGCCCGACAACCGCAAGGTCACCGACGAGAAGAGCCCCGCCGGCAAGACCGATTACCACACGATGGGGGCCTGCCAGGACGTGCTGGCCGCCCTCGGCATCCAACCTCCGGCCAAGGACGCCTCATGAAGAAGCAATTGCCCTGCATCGCCCTGCTCGCCGCCGCAGCCGCTGCCACTGCGGCGCCGCTCAAATGGCGCGGCATCAGCCTGTCCAGCGCCGAATGGGGCGAGAAGCTGCCCTTCCCCGGCGTCTACGGCAAGGACTACGTCTACCCGACGGTGGCCAGCACGGCCTACTACCAGGCCAAGGGCATGAACGTCATGCGCATCGGCTTCCGCTGGGAGCGCCTGCAGCCGACGCTCAACGGTGAGCTGGACCCGACCGAACTCGGCCGTCTGCGCGAGTTCGTCGACGGCACCACCGCCCGTGGCCTGCATGTGCTGCTCGACCCGCACAACTACGCCGCCTACAAGGAGGCGCACATCGGCAAGCCCGAGGTACCCATCGCCGCCTTCGCCGACTTCTGGCGCCGGCTGGCGCTGCAATTCAAGGGCAACGCCCAGGTGCAGTTCGGCCTCGTCAACGAGCCGCGCAACATGCCCACCGAAACCTGGGGCCAGGCCGCCCAGGTCGCGGTCGACGCCATCCGCGCCACCGGTGCCACCAACCTCATCACGCTGCCCGGCAACGGCTACACCGGCGCCTGGAGCTGGTTCGAGACCACCTGGTACGGCACGCCCAATGCAGAGGTCATGGACAAGGTCAGCGACCCGCTCAACAACATGGTGTACGAGGTGCACCAGTACTTCGACAAGGACGGCTCCGGCACGAACGCCGAGTGCGTCAGCCCTCAGATCGGCGTCGAGCGCCTGCAGCGCTTCACTGCCTGGCTCAAGGCCAACAAGAAGCGCGCGATCCTGGGTGAGCTGGGTGGCGGCGCAAACGCCGTCTGCGAGCAGGCGGTGGCCGGCGCGCTGCAGCACCTGCAGGCCAATGCCGACGTCTGGGACGGCTGGCTGTGGTGGGCCGGCGGCCCGAACTGGGGCGACTACTTTCTGTCGCTGGAGCCAGGCAAGGACGGCAAGGAAAAGCCGCAGATGCGCTGGCTGCAGCCCTATCTGAAGTGACGCTGGACTAAAAAAGCGGGCCGAGGCCCGCTTTTCGTTTCAACCCACCCGCATCTCAAATGCGGGCCGAGCGCCGGGCCGCTCCCAAGCCGGCCCACTGGCGATGTGCTTGCGGCTCAATGCCGCGAGCATCGCCGTCCCCTCGGGGGACCGACCAGGCTGCGCGCGTCAGCAGCGCAAGACTGGGCGAGGGGCTGACAAGTCAGCGACCGAAGCCGCCCTTGCGCGGGCCACCGAAACCGGGCTTGCCGCCGAAGGAGGGCTTGGCACCACCGGCGTTGAACGGGCGGTCACCACGCGGTTGGAAATCACCGCGCGGCTGGAAGCCACGGTCGTCCTGGCGCGGCGCGAAGCTGCGCTCGTCACGCGGCTGGAAACCACGGTCATCGCGCGGGGCAAAGCCACGCTCGTCCTGACGCGGCGCGAAACCACGGTCGTCACGCGGCTGGAACCCAAGACGCAAGAGCCGCGCATCTTCCCGCCGCGTCCGGCGGGAAGATGCGCGGCTCTTGCGTCTTGGGTTCCAGGCCGGCGATCTGCTGCACGGGGATGGTCTGCGTCGTGAACTGCTGGATGCGGCGGATCATCGACACGTCGTCGCGCAGGCCGAGCGTGATCGCCAGGCCCTGGCGGCCGGCGCGGCCGGTGCGGCCGATGCGGTGCACATAGTCCTCGGCCTTCATCGGCAGGCCGTAGTTGATGACGTGGCTGATCGTCGGCACGTCGATGCCGCGGGCGGCGACGTCGGTCGCCACCAGCACGCGCACCTGCTTGCTGCGCAGGGCCTGCAACACGCGGTTGCGCTTGCCTTGCGGCATCGCGCCGTGCAGCGGGGCGACCGAGTGGCCGATCTCGGCCAGGCGCTCGGCCAGCCAGTCGGCATCACGCTGGGTGCTCGTGAAGACGACGGCCTGCTCCATCTCCGGCAGCGCCAGGATGGATTCCAGCAGCTGGTCCTTGTGGTTGGGGTTGTCGGCCCAGTGCAGGCGCTGCTCGATGTTCTCGTGCGTGTCGGTGTGGTTGGCCACCTCGATGCGCTGCGGGTCCTTCAGCAGGTTCTGCGCAAGGCGGCCGACGTGGCCGGCGAACGTGGCGCTGAACATCACGGTCTGGCGCTCGGCAGGGGTGTTGCCGGCGATCATCGTGATGTCGTCGATGAAGCCCATGTCCAGCATGCGGTCGGCTTCGTCAAGCACCAGCATCTCGACGTTGCCGAGCACGCACTTGCCGGAGTTGATGTGGTCGATCAGGCGGCCGGGGGTCGCGATCAGGATGTCCAGCGGGCCCATCAGCTGGCGGATCTGCAGCGGGTAGGGCATGCCGCCCAGCACCGTCGCGACCTTCAGGCCGGGGATGAAGCGGCCGTAGGTCTGCGCGGCCTTGGCGACCTGCATCGCCAGTTCACGCGTGGGCGCGAGCACCAGGATCTTGGGGCCGTAGACCTTGCCCTTTTCGCGCTTCTTGCTGTCGTCGGCACGGGCGGCCAGGATCTTTTCCAGTGCCGGCAGGATGAAGGCGGCGGTCTTGCCGGAGCCGGTGCGCGCCGAGACCATCAGGTCCTTGTTGGCAATGGCGGCCGGGATGGCCAGCGTCTGCACATCGGTGGCGTTCTCGTAGCCGGAATCTTTCACGGCCTTCAGCACAACTTCGTTCAGGCCCAGGGTATCGAAACTCATCTCGTTCTTTCGTTGTCGTTCACACCACGCAGGCAAAAGCGCAGCGCCGAAGGGCATAGGTCAGCCCTTCGGAATCACATAAGTCGCTGGGAGATAGATCAGCTCGCGTCGTGCGGCTCGGGCTTGTTACAGCAGCCCGGGTGCGGCGCGGGGGAACAGTCAGTCAAAGCGACGGCTTCATCGCCGCCGACCGATCCGTGTTCGGAGTTCGACGCCCGCTTGAATTGCGATGTGATCGAACGAGGTCAGAGGAGACGTGTAACACCTGGATTTGGCCTCCAGGCGAAGCCGCGATTGTAGACCGCGTCAGGGTTTTTACGCAAGCCCTGCGTGTTCGGCGGCCAGCCAGCCGCGCAGGCTGTTGAAGAACGCCAGGCCCTGCGCCCGCGCCAGGTCGTCTCGCGTCAGCCGCGCTTCGTGGATGCGCCCCTGCGCCAGCAGCTCGGCGCGCAGCACGCCGGGCAGCAGGCCGACGGCCAGCGGTGGCGTCAGCCACTGGCCGTCGAGCCGCAGCGCGAGGTTGCCGAAGCTGCATTCGGTCAGCTCGCCGGCCTCGTTCCACAAGATCACGTCGAAGGCGTCGGCCGGCTTGTCGAAGGCGTACAGCTCGCGGCGCGTCGTCTTGTGGGCGAGGAACTCGGCGCGCGGGCCCCGCGTCGGCACCGGCCGGTCGGCCAGCACGAGGCGCACCGGTCCGGCGATGGGCGTGAAGCCGGCGAGCGTGTGCTCGAAGCGCCCGTCGGCCGCGCAGGTCAGCCGCAGCCGCCAGCTGCCGTCGGCGTGCGTGTCGGCGATGCCAGACAGGTACACCCGCGCCTCGGCCAGCGAGAAGCGCAGGCCGAAGTGGCGCGCGGTCCGCTGCATGCGCGCCAGATGGGCCTCGCCGCGCATGGCCACGCCGTTCTCCAGCCGCAGCGTCTCCAGCGCCTGCACCGGCGCCTCGGCACGGGCCAGGAAGCGCGCCTTGGCCCGCCACTCGGCCGTCTCGGCATCGGGTTCGCTGTCCAGCGTGATGGCGCTGCCGATGCCGCAGGTGAGCGTGTCGCCGCCGAACTCGACGGTGCGGATCGGCACGTTGAAGGTCGCCACACCCCCGGGCTGGATCAAGCCCAGCGCGCCGCAATACCAGCCTCGCGGCGAGCCCTCCAGCTCGCGGATCACCTGCATCGCCCTCACCTTGGGTGCGCCGGTCACCGAGCCGCAGGGGAAGAGCGCCGCGAAAACGGCCGCCAGCGTCAGGCCCGGGCGGCTGACCGCGGTGATGGTGGACGTCATCTGCCAGACCGTCGGCAGCGCATGCAGCTCGAACAGCCGCGGCACGCGCACGGTGCCCAGCTGCGCGACCCGGCTCAGGTCGTTGCGCAGCAGGTCGACGATCATCAGGTTCTCGGCGCGCTCC
>SEEY01000341.1 GCA_004211235.1 Rubrivivax sp. | reverse complement strand
ATCGAATTGCGGATGGAGCACGCCGACCTCGACGCGATGATCGACCGGTTCGCCGCGCAGCCACCGGTAGATGAACTGGCGCTGCAGCGGCTGAAGAAGCGGCGGCTCGCGCTGCGCGATATGGTGTCCCGGCTGGAAGCGATCTCGGAACCTGATGACCTCGCCTGATCTGGACGACTGGCTGGACGCGCTCGACCAGGCCACGCCCGCCGATCCTCCCGCCGCTGACGAGCTCGCCCAGGCCGTGGAGGCCGCGTTCGACCTCGACGGTCCGTTGGCGCGCCTCGACCCGGGCTACAAGCCCCGCGAGCCGCAGCTGCAGATGAGCCGTGCCGTCGCACGCGCGCTCAGCCGCCGCCAGCCACTCGTCGTTGAAGCCGGCACCGGCGTCGGCAAGACCTTCGCCTATCTTGTGCCCGCGTTGCTCGCGGGCAGCCGCGCGTTGATCAGCACCGCCACCAAGAGCCTGCAGGACCAGCTCTTCCTGCGCGACCTGCCGCGCCTGACCCAGGCCCTGAACACGCCCGTGCGCCTGGCCTTGCTGAAGGGGCGCAGCAGCTATCTCTGCCTGCATCGCATGAAGGAAGCGCGGGTGTCCGGCGAGTTCCCGGACCGGCGCACCGCGCTGTCGCTGGCCCGCATCGAGCGCTGGGCGCTCGGCACGGCGACGGGTGACTTCGCCGAGATCGACGGCCTGGACGAACGCTCGCCCATCATTCCTATCGTCAGCTCCAGCCGTGAGAACTGTCTCGGCCAGGACTGCCCGGACTGGAAGGCCTGCTACGTCGTCAAGGCGAGGCGCGAGGCGATGGAGGCGGACGTCGTCGTCGTCAACCACCATCTCTTCTTCGCCGACATGACGCTGCGGGACACCGGCGTGGCCGAGCTGCTGCCCAGCGTGGAGATCGCCGTCTTCGACGAGGCCCACCAGCTTGCCGAAGCCGGCGTGCAGTTCCTCGGCACGCTGCTCGGCACGGCGGCGCTGATCGACTTCGCGCGCGACATGCTGGCCCAGGGCCTGGCCCATGCCCGCGGCGTGAACGACTGGCAGGGCCTGCATGCGGCGGTCGAGAAAGCCGCGCGGGAGCTGCGCCTGGCCGCCGCCGGCCCGCTCGCCACGGCCGGGCGGGAGTTGCGCGGCACACTCAAGCTCGGCTGGAAGGAGCGCGCCGGCCAGCCGGCCTTCGGCCTGGCGCTGGCTGGTGTCGGCACGGCCTGCGAGCAGGCGCTGGAAGCGCTGACGGCCGTGCGCGAAGCGGCGCCCGACTTCGCGCGGCTGTGCGAGCGCGCCCAGCAGCTGCGTGACTTGGCCAGGCAGTTCGCCGCCGACCCCGACCCGGGCGATGTGCGCTGGATCGACATCAGCCCGCATGCGGCTCGCCTCGTCGAGTCGCCGCTGGACATCCGCGAGGCGATGCAACAGCAGCTCGAGGGCCCGCCCAAGGCCTGGGTGTTCACGTCGGCTACCCTGGGCGACGATGAGGGCCTGACCTGGTTCACCGAGCCCGCCGGCCTGGCCGGCGCCGAGGTGCTGCGCGTCGGCAGCCCGTTCGACTACCCGGCAAACGCGCGCCTTTACGTACCGCGCGGTTTTCCCAAGCCGAGCGAGCCGACGCATGCGCCCAGCGTCGCCCTGCTGGCGTCCCGGCTGGCGCGCGCCCTCGGCGGCCGTACCTTCGTGCTGACGACGACCCTGCGCAATCTGCAGACGGTGGCCGACGCGCTCCGGGAGCGTTTCGAGGAGGCGGGCGACAGCATCGCCGTGCTGCAGCAGGGCGCCGCACCGAAGCGCGTGCTGCTGCAGCGCTTCATCGACAACCCGGCCTCGGTGCTGGTCGGCTCGGCCAGCTTCTGGGAGGGCATCGATGTGCCGGGCGATGCGTTGCAGTGCGTCGTCATCGACAAGCTGCCCTTCCCGCCGCCCAACGACCCGCTCGTGGAGGCACGCGTGCAGCGGCTGGAGGCCGAAGGCCGCAATGCCTTCTCGGAATACTTTGTCGCCGAAGCGGCCATCGCGTTGAAGCAGGGCGCCGGGCGCCTGATCCGCACCGAGACCGACCGTGGCCTGCTGGTGGTGTGCGACCCGCGCATGGCCGGCATGAACTACGGCCGCCGGCTGCGCGCCGCGCTGCCGCCGATGACGGCGGTGGCCAACGAGGCCGAGGCGCTGGCCTGGCTGAGCGAGTTGTCAGCCGCGCACTGACAGGCCTGAGCGCCCTGTTACCAGGGCAGGTGTTTCCAGACCTTCCACCACGGCGCCTTGTTGGCGGCACCGTTGCTGGCGTAGACGCTGTCGGGGAAGTTCTTGTCGAGCACGCGGCGCGCGTCGTCGCGCAGCTGGTTCAGGCCCAGCTTGTCGTAGCTCTCGCCCATGATGTAGAGCGCTTCCTCGATGCCCGGCGCGTACTGGAACTCGGCAACAGCCGACTGCGCGCGGTTGGCCGCGGCCACGTAAGCCTTGCGGTTGAAGTAGTAGCGCGCGACGTGCACTTCATAGGCCGCCAGCGTGTTGGTGATGAAGTTGATGCGCGTCGTCGCCTCGGCGGCGTAGCGGGACTCCGGAAACTGCTCGACGAGCTGGCGGAAGGCCAGCAGCGCCTCGCGCGACGCCTGCTGGTCACGCTCGGAGACGTCCTGCTGCGCCAGGCGGCCGAACAGTCCCAGGTCTTCGTTGAAGTTGACCAGGCCCTTCATGTACAGCGCGTAGTCCATCGCCGGGCTGGACGGGTTGAGCTTGATGAAGCGGTCCAGCGTCGTCACGGCCTGGGCGCGCTCGGCGGTCTTGTAGTAGGCCCAGGCCAGATCGAGCGTGGCCTGCTGGCCCATCGTCGTGCCGGCGGCGCGGCCTTCGATCTTCTCCAGCGTCTTGATGGCGCGGTCGTAGCTGCCCGAGTTCAGGTCGTCCTTGGCGTCTGAATACAATTTGTCCAGCGCCGCCTGGGAGTTGGGGTCCTCCTTGGCCGTGGAGCCGCAGCCGCTCAAGCCAAGCGCGAACGCCATCAGGACAGTGCCGGCGACGACGCGCGCGGCCTTCAATTTCTCAACAAACATGTCTGAAGTCGGGGCTTAGCTGCCGGCCGGTCACACTGAACAATGGACGCGGAGTATAGGGTGGGGGTTCAAGACGATTTCGAGCAGGAGGCCGATGACGGCGGTGATGCGGAGAGGCGCACCGCCGATGTCGACGCGGGCGGCCACGGCGAACGCCTGGACCGCTGGCTGACGCGGCTGGCCCCCGAGTTCTCGCGCAATCACCTGCAATCGCTGATCGAGCGCGGTTGCGTGATGGCCGACGGCAAGCCGCTGGCCAAGCCCGCCCACCGGCTGCGCGCCGGGCAGCGCATCGAGGTGGAACTGCAGCCCACCGACGAGAGCCGCGCCTTCCGTCCCGAGGCGATGGCGCTGGATGTCGTCTACGAGGACGAGCACCTGGCCATCGTCAACAAGCCGGTCGGCCTGGTCGTTCACCCGGCGCCGGGCAACTGGTCCGGCACGCTGATGAACGGGCTGCTGGCACGCCACCCGGCCGCCGCCACGCTGCCGCGCGGCGGCATCGTGCACCGGCTGGACAAGGACACCAGCGGGCTGATGATCGTCGGCAAGACGCTGGAAGGCGTGACGGCGCTGAGCCGCCAGATCGCCGCCCGCGAGGTGCACCGCGAATACCTGGCGCTGGCTTGGGGCCGCGTCGAGGAGGCGTATGTCGTCGAGCAGGCGCTGCGGCGCGACCCGGTGTCGCGGGTGAAGATGGCCATCGCCCCGGCCAACCTCGGCAAGCCGGCGCGCACCGACGTGTTTCCGCTCGGCGTCGGCGAGGTCGACATGGGCGTGCAGCGTCGCCCCGTGAGTGCGGTGCACTGCGTGCTGCACAGCGGCCGCACGCACCAGATCCGCGTGCACCTGATGCACAGCGGCCATCCGCTGGTGGCCGACGTCCTTTACGGCGGCGTGCCGGCCCTCGGGCTGGCGCGCCAGGCCCTGCATGCGGCACGCCTGAGCTTCACCCATCCCATCACCGGCGAGGCCCTGGCGTTGAGCGCGCCGCTGCCTGCCGACATGGCCGCCGCCTGGGCAGAAATCGGCGCCGATGCCCTGCCTGCCTGACGTGGCTACAATGCACCTCGGTTGTCGTGGCAGCCAGCGCGCCCAGAAGTCGACAAGACGGGCGCGGCCCGCGCGGTTTGCAGTCCATCCGCCCGCCGGTCAACCACCCCGATCGCGTCCCGCTGGAAGGCTGTAGAGCCACACGGTGCCGCCCGGACAGACCCCGTCTGCAGCGCCTGAAGATCGCCATGAGCGCCCAGGCCGTGACGGGTTGCCAGACTTGGCTTGATTGAGGGCGCACTTGCGTTCATGAACACCCAGGATGCCAAGCGCGTCCTCGAGACCGCGCTGATCTGTGCCTCGCAACCGCTCACGCTGCGCGAGATGCGCAGCCTGTTCGCCGACGAACTCGGCGCCGACAGCGTGCGCAGCCTGCTCGACGAGCTTTCCCGTGACTGGGAAGGCAAGGGCGTCGAGCTGGTGGCGCTCGCCTCGGGCTGGCGCTTCCAGAGCCGCCCTGAGCTGCGCGAGTTCCTCGACCGGCTGCATCCGGAGAAGCCACCGCGCTACTCGCGTGCGGTGCTGGAGACGCTCGCGATCATTGCCTACCGCCAGCCGGTCACGCGCGGCGACATCGAGGACATCCGCGGCGTCGTCGTCGCGACGCAGATCGTCAAGCAGCTCGAGGACCGCGGCTGGATCGAGGCCATCGGCCACCGCGAGACGCCCGGCCGGCCGGCGCTGTACGCGACGACCAAGGCTTTCCTCGACGACCTCGGGCTGGCCAGCCTGGAGCAACTGCCGGCGCTCGACGTCGGCGGCGCCGCGCCGGCCTTCGAGGCGCTCCAGGGCCAACTCCTCGAAGCCGCCGAGCCGCCGGCAGACGAGCCGGCTGATGATTCCGCTGAGCGGCAAGAGCAACGGCCCGAGCAACTGCCCGAGCAACTGCCGGAGCCCTTGCAAGAGCAGCCGCCGGCACAGCTGCAAGAAGCGCCGCTGACTGAACCCGCCGAGACGCCCGCGCCCAGCCTGAGCC
>SEEY01001201.1 GCA_004211235.1 Rubrivivax sp. | reverse complement strand
GTTCAGCGGCCGGGTCGATGCCAGCGTGTAGGAGGCCGGTGCGCTGGAGAAGCTCTCCGAGCCGCGGTTGATCCATAGGCCGAGCACGCGTTCCTTCTCGCGCACCACCAGCGGCGTCTTCGGGCCCTCCAGCGCAACGACGATGTCGTAGCCGCCCTGTCTCAGCACCCGGCCATCGGCATTGTCCAGCGCGCCGAAGACCACAAGACGGGCGCCGCTGAAGTTTGAGGCGATGACGATCTGCTCGGTCGAGAGGCCGATCTCGAAGGTCTCGGGAAGGCCTGCCGCTGCCGCCGACTTGCCTGGTTCCGGAAGCGACTGCGGCACGAATTTCGGCGTGGTGCGAATGGTGATCTCGGGCGATGAAGGGCTGCTGACCGGCGGCGCGCCGGGCGCCCGCGCGGCTGGCGGCGGCGCCGGCGTCTGGGCATCCACAAGGGTCGAAGGCAGCAGCAGGACCGTAAGCGTGAGAAGCGCCTTGCCGACCACCGGACGCATCACTTCACCTCGCCGCTCGGCAGGCTGATCGAGTAGATGTCGCCGGGACCGACGATGAGTTCGCCGCCGAGGCGCGCGCAGACGGCAAGGACGAGGATCGCCAGGAGTGCCCGGAGCTGCTCGCCGCGCAGCTTGCGGCCGGCCTGTGCGCCGAACTGCGCGCCGACGACGCCGCCGACCATCAGCAGGAAGGCCAGCACCACGTCGACCGTCGTGTTGGTCGCCGCCTGCAGGACGGTGGAGATGGCTGCCGTGAAGATGATCTGGAACAGCGAGGTGCCGATGACGACGCTCGTCGGCACGCGCAGCAGATAGATCATCGCCGGCACCATGATGAAACCGCCGCCGACGCCCATCACCGCGCCGAGGATGCCGATGGCGAAGCCGAGGCCGAGCACCGGGATGATCGACACGTAGAGCTTGGAGCGCTGGAAGCGCATCTTCAGCGGCAGCTTGTTGACCCAGTTGTTGCGGCCATGCCCCGCCACCTCGCCGGAGCCGCCGGCACCGACCCGGCGCATGGCGTTGATGCTTTCAACCA
>SEEY01000340.1 GCA_004211235.1 Rubrivivax sp. | reverse complement strand
GCTCAAGCAACTGGTGGACATCATCCGGCGCGACCCGGCGGTGGACACGGTGGTGGGCTTCACCGGCGGCGGGCGGGCGGGCGGCGGCTTCATGTTCTTGAACCTGAAGCCGGTGGCGGAGCGGGGCGAAGGCAACAACGGCGGCCAGGCGGTCATCGCGCGGCTGCGGCCGAAGCTCGCGGCCGTCACCGGCGTGGCGCTGTTCCTGAACCCGGTGCAGGACCTGCGCATGGGCGGCCGGCAGAGCAACTCGACCTACCAGTACACGCTGAAGAGCGACAACGCGGCCGACCTGAAGCTCTGGGCCACGCGGCTGGCAGACGCGATGAAGCAGCAGCCGGAGCTGACGGACGTCGACACCGATCAGCAGGAGAACGGCGTCGAGACCTATGTCACCGTCGACCGCGGCAGCGCGGCCAAGCTGGGCCTGACGGCGCGCGACATCGACAACGCGCTCTACAACGGCTTCGGCCAGCGCCAGGTGGCCACCGTCTACGGCGAGCTGAACCAGTACCGCGTCATCATGGAAGTGGCGCCGCGCTATGCCCGCAGCCCGCTGGCGCTGAACGACGTGCAGGTGCCGGCACGCGGGCCCGCCGGCACCGCCGCCGCCACAAACACAGCGGCCACCAGCACCGCCATCAACCCGGCGCTGCGCGACTCCTCCACCGGCCAGGCGGTGAGCAACTCGATGACGCGCATGGTGCCGCTGACCACCCTCGCCAGCATCGCCGAAAGCGCCACGCCGACCTCCGTCAACCACCAGGACGGCGAGCTGGCGACGACGGTGTCCTTCAACCTGCCCGAAGGCGTGATCCTGGCCGAGGCGCAGGCCGCGGTGCAGCGCGCCGAGGCCGGCATCCGCATGCCGACCAATGTGCGCGGCAGCTTCCAGGGCAGCGCCCGAAGCGCGCAGCAATCGCAGCAGGAGCAGCCGCTGCTGATCCTGGCGGCCATCGTCGTCATCTACATCGTGCTCGGCATCCTCTACGAAAGCCTGGTGCACCCGCTCACGGTGCTGTCGACGCTGCCGTCGGCCGGCATCGGCGCGGTCATCGCGCTGATGCTGTTCCGCATGGACTTCTCCACCATCGCGCTGATCGGCGTCTTCCTGCTGCTGGGCATCGTCAAGAAGAACGCCATCCTCATCATCGACTTCGCGCTGGAGGCCGAGCGCTCGCGCGGCCTGTCCGCGGTGGAGGCCGTGCGCGAGGCCTGCCTGCTGCGCTTCCGGCCCATCCTGATGACGACGCTGGCGGCGGCTTTGGGCGCGCTGCCGCTGGCCATCGGTTTCGGTGAAGGCGCCGAGCTGCGCCGCCCGCTGGGCATCACCATCATCGGCGGGCTGATCGCCAGCCAGCTGCTGACGCTCATCACGACGCCGGTGGTCTACGTGCTGCTGGACAAGCTGCGCCGCAAGGGCCCGGGCGATGCGCGCCTCGCCCGCGTGGCGCCTACCGATTCCAACGCCTCCCCCGCCTCTCCTGCCCCGCTGTGACCGGAACCTCCATGCACGCCATGCCCCGCCGCGCCTCCCTGCTGCTGCTGCTGGCCCTCGCCGGCTGCGCCGTCGGCCCGAGCTATCAGCGCCCCGCGTTCAACGCCCCGCTGGCCTACAAGGAGGCCGAGGGCTGGGTCGTGGCCGTGCCGGCCGACGCGCTGGATCGCGGCGCCTGGTGGACGCTGTTCGGCGACGCGGAGCTGGACACGCTGGCGGCGCAGGTGGAGGTGTCGAACCAGAACGTCGCCGCCGCCACTGCTGCCTACGCGCAGGCCCGCGCGCTGCTGGCGGTGCAGCGCGCCTCGCTGTTCCCGGTCGTGTCGCTCAGTGGCGGGGCCAGCCGCTCGCGCGGCGGCGAGAACGGTGCGCGCAACAACTTCCAGGCTTCCATCGGCGGCAGCTGGGAGCCGGACGTGTGGGGCCGGTTGCGCAACGCCAGCACCAGTGCCGAGGCCAGCGCGCAAGCGAGCGCGGCGGACCTCGCCTCGGCGCGCCTGTCGGCCCAGGGCGAACTGGCGGTGGCGTACTTCGGCCTGCGCCAGACCGACGCCCAGCGCGCGCTGCTGGCCGAGACGCTGGCCGGCTACGAGCGCTCACTGCAGATCGCACGCAACCGCTACGGCGCCGGCATCGTCGGCCGCACCGACGTGCTGCAGGCCGAGACGCAGCTGGCCAATGCGCAGGCCGATGCGCTGGGCCTGGAGCGCTCGCGAGCGCAGCTCGAGCACGCCATTGCGGTGCTGGTGGGCAAGACGCCCGCGGAGTTCCGGATCGTTGCGCGTGAAGCGTCGGCGAGTCGGGTTGCGCAGGTGCCCGACGTGCCGCTCGACCTGCCGTCCACGCTGCTCCAACGCCGCCCGGACATCGCCGCCGCCGAGCGTCGCGTGGCGGCCGCCAACGCGCAGATCGGCATCGCGAAGTCGGCCTACTACCCGAGCCTCGGGCTCAACGGTTCCGTGGGCGTGGGCGCCAGCGCGGTCAGCGCGCTGGGGGACGCGTCCAGCCTGCTGTGGTCGCTCGGCGTGTCGGCGGCGCAGACGCTGTTCGATGCCGGCGCCACGCGCGAGCGCGTCAACGCCGCCAGCGCGGCCAACGACGAAGCCGTGGCCCGCTACCGCCAGACCGTGCTGGCCGCCTTCCAGGACGTGGAAGACCAGCTCGCCACCACGCGCGTGCTGAAGGCGCAGGAAGCCCTGCGCCGCCAGGCCGCCGAGTCGGCCGAACTGGCGCAGGCGCAGGTGCAGAACCGCTACGAAGCGGGCCAGGTGTCGTATAGCGAGGTCGTGGCCGCGCAGGCCACGGCGCTGAGCGCCCGGCGTGCGCTGGTGCAGCTGGTGGCCGACCGGCAGACGACGGCCGTGGCGCTGATCCAGTCGCTGGGCGGCGGCTGGCGCGCGCCGGAGTGAGGCTGGCCTAGGTCCGGTAGTTGGGCGCGGCAGAGGGGCGGGCGAGGCGGGGCGTTGGCAAGGCGCGCCGACGCAGTGGGCTCCTGCCCACAAGGAGAAGTAACGCCGCCAGCGGCCCGAAGCGCCAGACCAGCGGACGTGAAGCGCTGGTGACCGAAGTGGTGAACAGCGCAAAGTGAGCAAGATGGTGACGTGCCAAGACTCTCAGTCATTGGCGAGCGGTCAACTGCCGGACCTAGGCCTACTGGCTGGCGGCCGAGGCAGGTGCAGATGCGGGCGCCGCCGGCGGCACCGGCACCACGACGCCGGGCGACAGCGAGATCTCGTCCACCAGCGTCACGCCGGTGACGAAGTAGCGCGTCTCGCCGAAGCAGGAGCCCGGCAGGCCGACCTTCTCTTCGTAGTGCAGGTTCACGCGCCGGCCCATGAGCTTGTTGATGGCCTGGGCCGTCGCGTCGTCATGCACGGTGAAATAGAACTTCTCGACGCTGGCCGTGCCCGGCAGCGACACCAGCGCCTGCTCGCCTTCCCAGGTCTTGCAGACCCAGCCCTTGCGCGAGAACTTCTGCACCCAGCCGGCACGCTCGCCGTCGGAATAGCTCCAGTGCCAGGCAAAGAAGAACCAGGCCGTGACGAGCAGCAGCAGGGCGACGACGACGAGAGCGAGCTTCACGCGCATGACGGTGGAGATGTGAGCCAGGGGCGCGCGGATTGTGCGCGATGGCATCGTGTTGTTCGCCGTTGCGTTCACACGTAATATGTGCGCACAGGCAAAGGGCGAACCATGAACATCACGCTGTCGGTTGACGAACAAGTGGCAGAACGTGCCCGGCGCGCGGCCTCGGCCATGGGGAAGAGCCTCAATCAGGCCGTGCGGGACTACCTCGAAACGCTGGCCGGCGTGGAACAGCGCGCTGCGGAACTGCGCGCATTTGAAGCCTCGGCACTGGCTACGCCGGGCCGTCTGGATGGCTGGCGTTTTGACCGTGACGAGGCCAACGAGCGTGCGTAGCCTGCTCGATACCAATCTGCTCGTCTATGCAGACGCAGCGGACGAGCCCGTCAAGCAGCGCCGTGCGCTGGACATCATCACGCAGCTGAGAGCTGATGGCGATGCCGTCTTGAGCACGCAGGTGTTGCAGGAATACGTGAACGTCGCACTGCGCAAGCTGCGTTTGCCGCCGGCGCTGGTGCGCGAGCGGCTCGCGTTTTATCGGCGCTTCGAGCTGGTGCCTGCGTCAGCGGATCTGATCCAGGGCGCGCTGGACCTGCACATGCTGCATGCGCTGTCGTTCTACGACGCACTGATCGTGCAGGCCGGGGCGGTCAGCGGCTGCGCGCGGCTGCTGAGCGAAGACATGCAGCATGGCGCCGTCATTGCCGGCGTGCTTATCGAGAACCCGTTCCGGGACTGAGGGCGGGTTCACACCGTCGGGCGCCCGAAGCGTTCGGCTGACCGCGCCTTGGCCTTGGCCGCCTCTTCCTCCCGGTTCTTCGGCTCGGCCGCCGTGACGAGAGACGCGATCAGCGTGCGCGCCTCGTCGGCAATCGCCGCGACGGCATGATCGAAGGCTGCCGCGTTGGCCTGCGACGGCACGTTGAAGCCGCTGAGCTTGCGCACGAACTGCAGCGCGGCGTCGCGGATCTCGACCTCCGTCGCCGGCGGCTCGAAGTTGAAGAGGGTGCGGATGTTGCGGCACATGGCAGGCCCCGGGGACGTGAATGGGAACATGCTAACGAGCCCGCGCCGCGGCTATCGTGCCGGCCCATGAAACGCGTCGCCCGTCTGTCAGGCTTTGCCTGCGCCATCACCCTGGCCGCCGCTGCCGGCGGCCTGCTGTCCGGCTGCCAGAGAAAGGACGATGCGGCCACCGCCGCGCCGGCGCCCGCGCCCGCAGCTGCAGCGTCCACGGCCTCGGCGCCCGCCGGCGCGGCAGACGACAGCCCGGCGGCGCTGATGGCCGCCGCGTTCAAGGGCTGGACGCCGGCCTCACCCCATTCGGTGGAAGTGCCTTCCGGCGAAGGCAAACGCGCGGACCGCGTGCTGGTCTCACCCGGGGTGGTCGCCACGCTGGACGCCGAGCACCGCATGCTCCTCGTCCTCGGCGTCCCGGACGACGGCCATGGGCAGCCGGAGCAGTCGCACGCCACGGCGGTGAACCTCGGGCTCTACGG
>SEEY01001200.1 GCA_004211235.1 Rubrivivax sp. | reverse complement strand
GCGCAGGTAGGCGCCCTCGGTGGCGGAGAAGCCGTCGGGCGTGAGCCACATGCGCGACAGGCCTAGCACATGGTCGATGCGCACGCCGCCCGCGTGGCGAAAGGCCGAGCGCAGCATTTCAAGATAGGCCTGGAAACCATGGCGGCGCAGCGCCATCGGCGAGAAGGCGCCCAGGCCCCAGTTCTGGCCCAACGGCGCCAGCACGTCGGGCGGCGCGCCGACCGACAGGCCGCCCAGCATCTGGTTCTGGCGGCTCCATGCCTGGCTGCCGGCCGGGTCGGCGCCGACGGCGAGGTCGCTGATGAGGCCGATTGCCATGCCGGCTTCGCGCGCGGCAATCTGCGCCTGCTGCAGCCCGAGCGCGGCCTGCCACTGCAGGAAGGCATGGAAGCCGACCTCGTCCGCATGCTCGGCCGCGAAAGCGGCAATGGCCTCGCCGCGCGGGTCGCGGAATTCTTCCGGCCAGCTGCGCCAGTCGCCGTTGCGGCCTTCGCTGCGCAGCCATGCATGCATGGTCTCGAACACCGCGTGGTCTTCGACCACGTCGCCCATTTCGGCGCGGAAGGAATCAAAGGCCGCGCGCGCGGGGCCGCCGGCGGCGGTGAAGCGCTGGTACAGCGCGCGCAGCACCTTGAGCTTCCATGCCGACGACGAAGGCCAGTCGATCAGTTCATTCGCTTCCAGCCGCGCGCCTTCCTCGGCCAGGCCGTGTTCGCGCAGCACGTGCTGCAGCGCGTCTTCGCCCATCACGGCCGACGGGTCGATGTGCAGCGCATTGAACAGCACGCGGCTCGATGGGCCGTAGGGGCTGAAGCGATGCAGGTCGTCGGAGAACATCGCGTGCACCGGGCTGATCGCCACCGCGGCGGCGCCACGCTGCGCTGCCTCGCGCACAAAGCGCGCCAGGCCGCCGAAGTCGCCGATGCCGCCATCGCCGCGCCGGCGCAGCGAATAGAGCTGGGTGCTGATGCCCCACAGCCGCGGCTCGCTGACAGGCGTGCCCAGCTTGCTGGCCGCGGCATCGGATACGCTGTAGCAG
>SEEY01000339.1 GCA_004211235.1 Rubrivivax sp. | reverse complement strand
CGCTGAAAAAACCGCAGCACCGGCGGGCAGCCGTTGCTGCGGTTTTTTCAGCGCGGGCGGAAAACCGCCTGCGACGCGTGCCGTTTGTGCGGATTTCCGCCCGGCTCGCGCCTGAGCAAACTCGTGAATTGCGACCTTGACCGCGGGCGTGGGTTGGATCAAACGACGGCCTCGTCCGAACGGTCGGTGAATACCCTTGAAACAGGCCGTTTGGCACGAGGGTTGCGAATCATCCACCATTGCGTGGCGCATGCTGCGCCCCATTCATTTGCTGAAGGCCCCCTATGGACATGGAGACCCTCATCCAGCAGATCATCAACGGCCTGGTGCTGGGGAGCATGTATGCCCTCGTCGCACTGGGCTACACGATGGTCTACGGGATCATCAACCTCATCAACTTCGCGCATGGCGAGATCCTGATGGTGGGCGCCATGGTCAGCTGGACGCTGGTGTCAGCGCTCGAAGGCAGTGGCCTGCCGGGCGAGCTCATCATGCTGATCGGCCTCGTCGGCGCCATCGCGGTGTGCACGGTGCTGAACTTCTCGGTCGAGAAGATCGCCTACCGGCCGCTGCGCAACGCGCCGCGGCTGGCGCCGCTGATCACGGCGATGGGCATGTCGCTGCTGCTGCAGGTGCTGGCGATGATCATCTGGAAGCCGAACCCCAAGCCGTTCCCGCTGCTGCTGTCCACCGACCCCATCGACCTGGGCGGGCCGGTCATCACCGTCACGCAGTGCCTGATCCTCGGCCTCACGGTGGCCATCCTGGCGGCGCTGATGTACCTCGTGAACTTCACGCGGCTCGGCCGCGCAATGCGTGCGACGGCCGAGAACCCGCGGGTGGCCGGGCTCATGGGCGTGAAGCCGGACTTCATCATCTCCACCACCTTCGTCATCGGCGCCGCACTGGCCGCCGTGGCCGGCCTGATGTGGGCGGCCAACTACGGCACGGTGCAGCACACCATGGGCTTCATGCCCGGGCTGAAGGCCTTCACGGCCGCCGTGCTGGGTGGCATCGGCAACCTGGCCGGCGCGGTGGTGGGCGGCGTGCTGCTCGGCCTCATCGAGGCCATCGGCGCGGGCTACCTGGGCGACCTGACCGGTGGCGTGCTGGGCAGCCACTACGCCGACATCTTCGCCTTCGTCGCCCTCATCCTGGTGCTGACGCTGCGCCCCTCGGGCCTCCTCGGCGAACGTGTGGCCGATCGAGCCTGAAGGGAGTCAAGACATGCAATCCAAGAAGCTTTTCACCTTCCTCGCCGCGGCCGTCGGGCTGCTCGTCGTGCCGCTGTTCGCGCAGCAACTCGGCAATGGCCCGGTCCGCATCATCGACCTGGCCCTGCTCTACGTGCTGCTGGCGCTCGGCCTGAACATCGTCGTCGGCTATGCCGGCCTGCTGGATCTCGGCTACGTCGCGTTCTATGCCGTCGGCTCCTATGTGTTCGCGCTGATGGCCAGCCCGCACCTGAGCCAGAACTTCGAGGCCTTCGCGGCCGCGTTCCCGGAAGGGCTGCACTCGCCGATCTGGCTGGTCATCCCGGTCGGGGCGGGCATCGCGGCGCTATTCGGCGTCGTGCTCGGCGCGCCCACGCTCAAGCTGCGCGGCGACTACCTCGCCATCGTCACGCTTGGCTTCGGCGAAATCATCCGCGTCTTCCTGAACAACCTCGAAGACCCGGTCAACCTGACCAACGGCCCGCGCGGCATCGGCCAGATCGATTCCTTCCACATCTTCGGCGTCAACCTCGGCAAGTCGTGGGAGGTGTTCGGCTTCACGCTGCCGTCGGTGACGCTGTACTACTACCTCTTCCTGCTGCTGGTGGTCGTCAGCGTCGTGATCTGCTACCGGCTCGAGAACTCGCGCATCGGCCGCGCCTGGATGGCCATCCGCGAGGACGAGATCGCTGCGAAGGCGATGGGCATCAACACCCGCAACCTGAAGCTGCTGGCCTTCGGCATGGGCGCCACCTTCGGCGGCGTGTCCGGCACGATGTTCGCGAGCTTCCAGGGCTTCGTGTCGCCCGAGTCCTTCAGCCTGCAGGAGTCGATCATGATCGTTGCGATGGTCGTGCTCGGTGGCATCGGCCACATCCCCGGCGTCATCCTCGGCGCGCTGTTGCTGTCGGCATTGCCGGAGGTGCTGCGCTACGTGGCGGGTGATATCCAGAGCATGACGGACGGCCGCATCGACGCGTCCATCCTGCGCCAGCTGCTCGTGGCCCTGGCCATGATCATCATCATGCTGGTCCGCCCGCGCGGCCTGTGGCCGTCGCCGGAGCACGGCAAGACGGCGCCTGTGGCCAAGTGAGGAAGACGACCCCATGACCACACACGACAACATCGTTCTCAATGTCAGCGGCGCATCCAAGCGCTTCGGCGGCGTGCAGGCGCTTTCCGACGTCGGCATCCAGATCCAGCGCGGCCAGGTGTACGGCCTGATCGGCCCCAACGGCGCCGGCAAGACGACCTTCTTCAATGTCATCACGGGGCTTTACGTGCCAGACGGCGGCAGCTTCACGCTGGGCGGCACGCCCTACACCCCGCAGGCCGTGCACCAGGTGGCCAAGGCCGGCATCGCGCGCACCTTCCAGAACATCCGCCTCTTCTCCGACATGACGGCGCTGGAGAACGTCATGGTCGGCCGGCACGTCCGCACCAAATCCGGCCTGGTCGGCGCGATCCTTCGCACGCCAAGGTTCAAGGCCGAAGAGGCCGCCATCCGCGCCCGTGCGCTGGAGTTGCTCGACTACGTCGGCATCGCGAAGTACGCGGACTTCAAGGCGCGCACGCTGAGCTACGGCGACCAGCGCCGGCTGGAGATCGCCCGCGCCCTGGCCACCGACCCGCAGCTCATCGCACTGGACGAGCCGGCCGCCGGCATGAACGCGACCGAGAAGGTCACGCTGCGCGAGCTGATCGACCGGATCCGCAATGACGGCCGCACCATCCTGCTGATCGAGCACGACGTGAAGCTGGTCATGGGCCTGTGCGACCGGGTGACGGTGCTGGACTACGGCAAGCAGATCGCCGAAGGCACGCCCTATGACGTGCAGCGCAACGAAAAGGTGATCGAGGCCTACCTCGGCGCCGGCCACAAGAACCATTGAGGGGGACGACGACGATGGCACAAACCCTTCTCAAAGTCAGCGGCCTCAAGGTCGCCTACGGTGGCATCCAGGCCGTCAAGGGCGTCAGTTTCGAGGTGTGCGAGGGCGAACTCGTCAGCCTGATCGGCGCCAACGGCGCCGGCAAGACGACCACGCTCAAGGCCATCACCGGCCTGCAGCCACCGGCCGCCGGCAGCATCGAATACCTCGGCAGGGCCATCAAGGGGCAGGGCGCCTGGGACCTGGCCAAGCAGGGCCTGGTGATGGTGCCCGAGGGCCGCGGCACCTTCACACGCATGACCATCACCGAGAACCTGCAGATGGGCGCCTACAACCGCCGCGACGGCGAGATCGAGGCGGACATCGACAAGGTCTTCGCGCTGTTCCCCCGGCTGAAAGAGCGCGCCAAACAGCTGGCCGGCACGATGTCGGGCGGCGAGCAGCAGATGCTGGCCATGGGCCGCGCGCTGATGGCCAAGCCCAAGGTGCTCCTGCTCGACGAGCCATCGATGGGCCTGTCGCCCATCATGGTCGACAAGATCTTCGAGGTCGTGAACGACATCCACCAGCAGGGCGTGACCGTGCTGCTCGTCGAGCAGAACGCGAGCCGCGCGCTGCAACTGGCCAATCGCGGCTACGTGATGGAGTCCGGCGAGGTGACGATGAGCGGCGAAGGCAGCGCGCTGCTGAACGACCCGAAAGTCAGGGCGGCCTACCTGGGCGAGTAACCGCTCGCGCCGACGATGAAACGCCCGGCGCTGCCGGGCGTTGTCCGTGGTGCAGGAGCGATCAGCCCAGCTTGACCAACTTGCTGCGCGCCCAGTCGTCGGCCACGCGGGCCGGCGTGGAGCCGGCCGTCCGCACGCGCTGCAGCAGCTCTTCCACTCGCTCGGCGATGCGGCTCACCTCGGCCATGACGGCCGCCTCTTCGCCTTCGCCGCGGTACTCGCGGGCCACGCTGATGATGCCGCCGGCGTTCACCAGGTAGTCGGGCAGGTAGCAGATGCCGCGCGCCTGCAGCGCGTCACCGTCCGCCGGCGTGGCGAGCTGGTTGTTGGCCGCACCGGCGATCAGCCGGGCGCGCAGTGTGGGCACCGTTTGGGCGTTCAGCGACGCGCCCAGGGCACAGGGCGCCAGCACGTCGACATCGGCGGCCAGGATCTCGGCCACGTGCGCAGGCGTGGCGCCGAACGTCTCGACGGCACGTGCGACCTTGTCGGCATCGACATCCGCGACGACAAGCTTCGCGCCTGCCCGATGCAGGAACTCCGCCAGATGCCAGCCCACCGCGCCCAGCCCCTGCAGCGCCACGCGCACGCCATCCAGCGATGGGCGGCCCAGCACGAGGCGCACGCCGGCCTGCAGGGCGACGAACACGCCCCAGGCGGTCTTGGGACTCGGGTCGCCGCCGAAGGCGCCGTCCCGCGGGATGCCGCTCACATAGGGCGTCACGGCCTGCAGGCCGCGCATGTCAGCCGTCGTCGTGCCGACGTCCTCCGCCGTGATGTACGCCCCTTCAAGCGACTGCACGGCGCGGCCGAAGGCGGCGAACATGGCAGAGCGGTCGAAGGCACCGTGCGGCTTCAGGATCACGGCCTTGCCGCCGCCGAAGGGCAGGTCGGCCAGCGCGTTCTTGAGGCTCATGCCCTGGGAAAGGCGCAGCGCGTCATTGAGCGCGTGCAGGTCGGCGTCGTAGTGCCAGAGGCGGCAGCCGCCGAAGGCCGGGCCGCGCGCGGTGCTGTGCACGGCCAGGATGGCCTTGAGGCCGGTGACCGGGTCGGTGGCGAGCAGCACGCGCTCGTGGGCGGGCTGATCGGGCAGGCCGAAAAGGGAGATGGGGTTCATGCTTGGAGCGCTTTGTGGGCGCGGCAGTTGGAAGAACGGCCACGCTTTTGGCGCGGCCGTTCGGCAGTCTATCGGCTGGCGGGCCGGCGGCTTCAGGGCCCCTGGAATCCGCCACTCCTGAGCGTGAGCACCA
>SEEY01000338.1 GCA_004211235.1 Rubrivivax sp. | reverse complement strand
TTGAGATGGCGCGGCGCGCCCGGGCTGAGCGCGTCGAAGGCGGCATTGCGACGCAGCACGCCGCCGCCGGCAGCGTCGGCCAGCAGCGCCGGCAGCGGCGACAGCGCCAGCCACTCCACCAGCGGCGGCTCGCCGTGGTCGGCTGCGCTGAGGCGGGCGTGCAGCAGCCAGTTGGGCCGCTCGCGCAGCAGGTGCAAGGTGACGCGCCGGCCGTCGGCCAGCTTGAGCGGCGGCGCCGCTGGCGGCATGCGGCCGGCGTCGACGGCGAGCGTGGCATCGCGCAGCCAGGTTTCCAGGCGCAGGCCGGCGGCGTGCCGCAACAAGCGCCAGCCGTCCGCCGCATCGGCACCCAGCCAGTCACGCGCGGCCGGATTGGCGCGCAGCACGGACAGGTCCGAGCGCAGCGTCAGCACCGGGTCGCCGACGAGTTCGAGGAGTGCGGCAGAGCCGTTCGGGCTGAACATGCTCACCCCGGCAGCGCTGTCATGCCAGCCCGGACGGGCAGCCGGGCGGGGTTCATTCGAGTTGGGTGGCCTTGTGCAGCGCGCGCAGCACGCAGGCGTTGACCTCGCCGGCACCGAGCATCAACGCATCGGCACGGTCGCGGTAGTCGAACACGCTCTCGGCCTCGATGGCGCGCACGAGTTCCAGGTAGGGGTGGAAGGGGCCGGTGTCGTCCACCAGCGCCTGGCGCACGCGCTCGGGCACCGGGATGCTCTGCAGCAGCTTGTCGAAGGGCGCCTTGAGCATGTGGTCCAGCAGCGAGAACAGGCCGCAGATGAACATCTCGTCGCGCTGCTCGCGCTCGCTCATGCCGTGGGCCAGCTCCTCCATCAGCAGGCCGCGGCGCACCGCGCCGAACATGATGGGGCGCATGCTGTGGTCCTTGCTCGCGGTCGTCAGCAGCAGGGCCAGCCAGCGCTTCAGGCGGGCGTAGCCCAGCAGCATGATGGCGTGGCGGAAGCTCGACACCTCCACCGGCAGGCCGAAGGCGGCGGAGTTCATGTAGCGCAGCAGCTTGAAGGCCAGGCTGGGGTCGCGCTTGAGGGTCTGCTCCAGACGCTCGACGTCTTCGCCCTCGTCGACGCGCGACATCAGCTCCATGATGACCTGCAGGTCGGCCGCGATCTCCGTCCTGGCACCGCCCGTGGGCTCGAAGGCGCCCTCCATCGGCCAGCCGATGACGCTGTGGGCGCCCGCCTTGAAGGCGTCGTCCATCGCGTGCGCGCCGCGGATGCCGGCACAAACCAGCTCGGTGCCGGCCGGCGCGCTCTGGCCCGGCTCCAGCACGACCTGCTTGAAGACGGCGGCGACGTCCGCCGGCAGCGGTTCGTTGGGCAGGCCCTTGAGCAACCCGCGATGGCCGGCGCCCTTCAGGGCAGCAATGGCCGCGGCGTGGTTGGGATCGGCGGCGATGAACGCCGGCACCTCGATCTGCGACGGCTCGTTGGGCGGCTGGGCCAGCAGGGCGGTCAGCAGCGCCTCGCCCTGCGGGCTGAGGACGGCACCGCCCTTGGGGAACGCGGCGCCGAGAGCAGCCAGAAGTTCGGCATGGTCGACCTTGACGTCCGGCCGCAGCGGCACCAACGTGAGCCGCGTGCCGGCGATGTTGCGCTGCCGGTCGATGACCGGCGCATAGCCAAGGGCGACGCCGGGCAGGACGGCGTGATCAAGGGCGGCTGGGGTGTTGTCGGACATGGCGCGGCGCGGCGGGCGGTGAGTGCGGCAGTCTGCCACGGCCACCCCGGGCCGAAGACAGCAAATCGTGACAGCTTCACGCCCAGCCCCGCCCACGGCATGACCGGGTGACTCCCCGGGATCTAGGTCAGATACTGGAACAGCGACATCTTCTGCACCATGGCGTAGGTCTTCAACGCCGTGTCGTAGCCGGACTGCTGGTTCTGGAAATCCGAGATGCCCTGCACCATGTCCAGGTCCTGGGCAGCGCTGCGCTCCTCTTCGCTGTACTGCTTCAGCGCGGCCAGCCGGGTCTCGGTGCCGTCGAGGTTGTTCAGCCGCTCGCCCACCTGGCTGCGCATGCTCTGCAGATTGCCCATGACGGCCTCGATGTCGCGCAGCGCCAGCGTGTTGCCCTGGGACACCTGCACGGAAGTGCGCAATGGCGTGTTGAGGTCGACGATCGCCTTGTCCAGCACGCTGAACAGCTTGGTGTCGCTGCGCGCGCCGGTGATCGCGAAGGCGTCGCCATCGGCCGGGGCGCCGGCGATGGTGAAGGCCATGCCGTCGCCCGAGATGGCCTGACCCGCCTTGAAGGCGCCACTGGTGACGACGCTGCCCACGGTCTGGTCGGTCAGGGTGTAGGTCTGGCTGGGCGCCGTGCCGGCGACGTCGATGCGGTAGTCGTGGCCGCCGCCGTTGGCGGCGGTGGCGGCGGGGTCGATCAGCTGCACCGTCGGTTTGCCGGTGGTGGCGTCGATGACGACGGCGCTCGGTCCGGTCTCGAAGCTGCCGTTGCCGCCGACGGCCTGCTCCCAGGCACCGCGGCCGTCGACCGTGAGCTGGAAGTTGTCGAGGTTGCCGGTCTGGATGCTGCCGGCCACGCCGACGTAGGACACGCCATCGGCCTGGTCCAGGAAGGGCGGGCTGGCCGACCCCTGGCCCGAGAAGATGTAGCCGCCGGCGCCGTCGGGCCGGTTGGCGATGGCGAGCAGCTGGTCGCGAATGCCCTGCAGCTTGGTGGCCAGGCTCTTGCGCTCGGCGTCGGAGTAGCTGGCGTTGCCGGCCGAGACCATGGTCTCGCGGGCCTGCTGCAGCAGTTCGTTGGCGTCGCCGAGTGCCGATTCGGCCAGCGTCATGCTGTTGCGGCTGGCCTCCAGCGCGCGCTGGTTGGCCTCGACGCGACCGATGGACGCGAGCGCCCGCTCGGCCCGCGCGGCGCCGGTGGGGTCGTCGCTGGCCTGGGCGATGCGCTTGCCGGAGGTGAGCTGCTGCTGCTGGCTCTGCAACGCGTTCTGGCGGCGCTGCAGGTTGGCGATGGAGGTGTCGTAGAGGTTGGCGGTCGAGAGTCTCATGGCCTATCAGCGGGAGAGCTGCATCAGTTCGTCAAAAAGGCGTTGGGCCGTCTGCAGCACCTTGGCGGCGGCCTGGTAGCCCTGCTGGAACTGCATCAGGCGCGAGGCTTCCTCGTCGAGGTTGACGCCGGCCTGGCCGGAGCGCGTCGCCTCCGCGTCGGCAGCCACGCTGCTCGACACGCCGGACAGGTAGGTGGCGCTCTGCACCCGCGCACCGACGTCGCTCATGGAGGCGGCATAGGTGTCGTTGATGGTTGCGCCGGCCGTGAGGGTGCCGTCGGGCAGCAGCTGGCGGCCGATGAAGGCCTCGGTCTGGATGTTCAGGAAGGCCTTGGCGTTGCCGTTGTTCGTGGTCGTGTAGACCGTCTTGGCCAGCTGGATCTTGTCGCCCTGGCGCGGCACGCCGTTCGTGCGCAGCTCGAAGCCGAGGTCGATGGCGTTCGCGGGATCGTTGCCGATCGGCGTGCCGGCGCCCCAGACGCCATTGAGCACCGAGCCATCGGCCAGCGTCAGCGTGTAGCTGCGCTGTTTGGCAGTCGGGTCGCCGGGCGGGACGGTATCGCCGAACTCGACGGTCATCGGCGCCTGGTTGGTGTCGATGCGCGGGTTGACGGCGTAGACGCTGTCGATGGTCAGCGTGCCGGTGTTGTTGACGACGGCCGTCGCCGTCAGCGGCGATGCGGCGGCGATGCCGTTGGGGTTGTCCAGCACGCGGCGCATCTCGACGGCCGCGGCGCCCACGGGCTCGATGAGGAAGCTCTCGCCGGGCGAAGGCGCCGCAGGCGTGAAGGCGATCTGGAAGCCGTCGACGGTGTCGCCGTCGTTGACGGTGCGCTTCAGGCCGTCGGACAGCCGCGTCAGCTCGTAGGTGCCCGGGGCGCTGGACGTGAGCTTGTAGCTGCTGGCCTGCAGGCGGCCGGCGTCGACGATGGTCGCCTGCACGCCGCTGAGGAAGGCGCCGCTCGCATCGCGCGGGTTGCTGGACGCCGGCAGCACGCGCGGGGTCGCGACGTTGAAGATGTCGCCGCCCTTGTCGGGCGGATTGGACAGGTTCAGGCCGAGGGCGTTCTGGCCGTTGACGCGCGTGCCGATGGCCGCGGCGAGCTGGCCGAGCAGGTTCTTCGCGTCCTGCAGGTCGCCGTTCTGGAACGACAGCAGTGCGCTCATGGAGCCGCCGGTCAGCACGCTTTCGTCCAGGGCGCGGCTGATGCCGCCCTCGGTCAGCGACACCACGGCGCGCTGCGTGTCGTAGTTGTCGCTGGAGACCTGCAGCGCCGAAGCCTGGTTGCCCAGCACGAGGCGCTGGCCGCCGCCGATGAAGACGCCGACGGTGCCGTCATCGGCCTCCAGCGTCGACACGGCGATGTATTCGCCGAGCTGGGAGATCAGGCGGTCCCGCTGGTCGAGCAGGTCGTTGGGCGTGTGGCCGGCGCCGCGCGTCTTGGCGACCTGGTTGTTGACCGTGGCGATCTGCTGCGCGAGCTGGTTGACGACGGTGACCGAGGCCTTCAGGTCGCTGACGATGCCGGACTGCAGGTCGGTGAGCTGCTGGCCGGCATTGGAAAAGCGCACGCCCAGTTCGGCAGCGCGGCCCAATGCCACCTGGCGTGCCGAGGGATCGCTCGGCCGGCTGGTCACGTCCACCATCGCGTTCAGGAACTGGCTGGCGGCATAGCCCAGGCCGTCGGTGCCGGGCGGGAAGACCTTCTCCATGCGCGCCAGCTGCTCGGCGCGGGTGGCATCGGCAGAGGCGGTCGACTTGGACGCCGCGGCCTCCTTGGTCAGGAAATCGTTGTGGGCCCGCTCGACGGTCTTCACGTCGACGCCCTTGCCGAAGAAGCCGGCGCCGGTGTACTGGCCCGGCGACGTCGTCAGGACGACGGACTGGCGCGAATAGCCCGGCGTGTTCGCATTGGCGATGTTCTGGCCGATGGTCTGCAGCGCCGCCTGGTTGGCGAACATCGCGCGGGCGCCGACGGAGAGGAGGCCTGCCATGTCAAAACTCCAGGCGGATGCGCAACAGGGAAGCGAGCAGACGCTGGACCGCGAAGACGCAGCGGGTGCCGAGGGTGGTGCGGGAGGTTTTCATGGCGTCAGGCCATCAGCGTGCTTTGCACGCGCTGGGTCGTCTGGATGGTCTTGGCCAGCTTTTCGGCATAGGCCGGATCGGTGGCGTAGCCGGCCTGCTGCAGGCCGCGCGCGAAGCCTGTGGCGTTGCCGCTCTGCGCCTGCGCGACCACCTTGGCATAGCGGTCGTTGCTGCTGATCAGGCGGGCGTAGTCCTTGAAGGCTTCGTCGTAGCTGCCGTAGGCGCGGAACTTGGCCGTCACCTTGACGGCCTGGCCGTTGATCACTTCCGTGGTCTTCACGTCGACGGTCTTGCCCGTCCAGCCCGGCGTGGCCTTGATGCCGAAGACGTTGTGGCTCTTGCTGCCGTCGACGCCGGTGATCTCGCGCTTGCCCCAGCCGCTTTCGTGGGCGGCCTGCGCAACCATGAAGCTGGCCGGGATGCCGGTGGCCGCCGAGGCCGCGCGGGCCGAGGCGTCGTGCTTCTGGATGAAGCCCTGCACGTGGTTGGGAATGCCCTTGGTGACGAGCGCCGGCAGCGCCTGGGCCAGGGTCGTCTGGCTGGCCTTCTGCACCTTCTCGGGCGAGAGGTCCTGGATGCCCATCTGGCGCGCCAGCTGTTTCTGGATGGCGTCGGAAAGACCGCCGGGCAGGCCGCTCATCTTGCCGGCGAACTGCTGGTCCAGCATCTCGGTGCCGAGCTGCGTGGCGTTGTTGTCCAGCATGCCGCTGGACAGCGTGGAGGCACGCATGCTCTTCATCACTTCCTGCATGAAGAGCGACTCGAACTGCCTGGCCGACTCGCGGATGCTGGCCTTGGGGTCGCGGGAGGCTTGCGCCTTCAGCCCGTTCAGGCTGTCGACTTGCCCCAGGCTCTGGCCGGAAATGGATTGGAAGCTGTTGGCCATGTCAGTGATCCATTGCTTGGTTCAGGGCCGAGCGCCGGGCCGCTCCCAAGCCGGCCCGTCCGGCGATGTTGGCCGGGCTTGATGCCCGGGCAATCGCCGTCCCCTCGGGGGACCGACCGGGCGCGCCCGCGTGCAGCGGGGCGAGACTGGGCGAGGGGCTGAAAGGTGTCGCCATCAGATCACCTCAAGCTCGGCATTCAGGGCGCCCGCGCTTTTCATGGCCTGCAGGATCGCGAGCAGATCCTGGGGCGTGGCGCCGAGCGAGTTCAGGGCCTTGACGACGTCCGACAGGCGCGCGCCGGCCGGCAGCTGGATGAGGCTGCCGGGCTCCTGGCGGATGGAGATGTCGGCCTTCTCGGCCACCGTCGTCTGGCCGCCGGACAGCGCATTGGGCTGGCTGATGATCGGCGTGGAGCTGATCGTCACCGACAGGCTGCCATGCGCCACGGCACAGGACGACAGCGTCACCGCCTGATTCATGACGATGGAGCCGGTGCGGGCGTTGATGACGATGCGCGCCGCAGGCACCGCCATGTCGATGGCCAGGTTCTCGACATCGGCCAGGAAGGCGACGCGCTCGTCCGGCGCGGTGGGCGCCTTGACGCGGATGACGCGGCCGTCCAGCGCCTGGGCCACGCCCGCGCCCTTGACCTTGTTGATGGCCTGGGCGACGGCCCGGGCGGTCGTGTAGTCGCTGCTGTTGAGGTCGAACTGCAGCGTGTCGCCCTGGCTGAGCGGCGTGGGCACCGAGCGTTCGACGAGGGCGCCTGCCGGGATGCGGCCGGCGCTCAAGTGGTTGATCTGGACCTTGGAGCCGCCGGCCGAGGCGCCGGCACCGCCGACGACCAGGTTGCCCTGGGCAATGGCGTAGACCTGGCCGTCCGCGCCGCGCAGCGGCGTGGCGATCAAGGTACCGCCGCGCAGGCTCTTGGCATTGCCGATGGACGAGACATTGATGTCGAGCTGCTGGCCGGGTTGGGCGAAGGGCGGCAGCGAGGCCGTCACCAGCACGGCGGCGATATTGCGCGGCTGCATCGTCACGCCCTGGGGCAGGATGACGCCGAACTGCTGCAGCATGGCCGTCAGGCTCTGGCCGGTGAAGGGCGCCTGCGTCGTCTGGTCGCCCGTGCCGTCCAGCCCCACGACGAGGCCGTAGCCGGTCAGCGGGTTGGAACGCACGCCGGCGACCGACGCGACTTCCTTGATGCGCGCGGCGTGGGCGGGAGCCATCGGCGCCAGGATGACGGCGAGACTGAGGAGGAGGGCTTGCAGGGACTTCACTCGACCGATTCTGCGGATCCTTGAGCCCGCGAAGCCGCCGAAAAGGCCGTGAACTGGCGTCCTTTTCCAAGCCGGCGCAGCGGCCAGGGGGTGAGGCGGGTGGGATGCCGGCCCGGTGCGCTTCAGATGATGCGCAGCTTGTATGCAAGCTGGCGCTCAGCTTGCTGA
>SEEY01001199.1 GCA_004211235.1 Rubrivivax sp. | reverse complement strand
GCCGCCGCTCGGCTTCCTGCTGCTGTCGTGCCTGACGATGATGGCAACCCCAGGCGTGGATGGCAGCTGGCACTGGGCCGGGTCGATGTGGCCGGCGGTGGCGCGCACCGCCGGGCGTTCGCTGGCGATGCTGGCGGCGCTGCTCGGCTTCGTGCTGACGACGCCGCTGCCCGACCTGCTGGCGCTGCTGCGCCGCCTGCGCACGCCCGAACTGCTGCTCGACCTGATGGCACTGTGCTACCGCATGCTGTTCGTGCTGCGCCAGGCCTGGGACGAGGGCGTCACGGCGCAGAGTGCGCGCCTCGGCTATTGCGGCTGGCGCCACGCCTGGCGCTCGACCGGCCTGCTGGCCGGGCAGATGGCGGTGCAGGTGTGGCAGCGCGCTGCCGCCCTGCAGATGGCGGCCGATGCGCGCGGCTACCAGGGCACCTTGCGTTTCCTGCCGGCCGAGTTCGCGCAGGCGCGCCGCCAGACTGCGTGGGCGGCGCTCGCCGCGGCGCTGTTGCTGCTGGCGGCGGCCGGAGACCGTGTATGAATCCCATCATCGAGATGCAGGCGGTCGGCCACGCCTTTGCCGACGGCAGCAGCGGCCTGCGCGACTGCAGCCTGGCGCTGGGCCGCGGCCGCCGCCATGCGCTGCTGGGTGCCAACGGCGCCGGCAAGACCACGCTGCTGCAGCACCTGAACGGCCTGCTGCGCCCGACTGCCGGCCGGCTGCTGCTGGACGGCCAGCCTTATGACTACGGCCGCAGCGGGCTGACGCAACTGCGCCGCCGCGTCGGCCTGGTGTTCCAGAATCCGGAGCGCCAGCTGTTCTCGGCCCAGGTCGAGGAAGACGTGTCCTTTGGCCCGCTGAATCTCGGCCTCGACGCCGACACTGTCCGCGCGCGCGTGAAAGCCGCGCTCGATGCGGTCGGGCTGGGCGGCCATGCGCGGCGCGCCGTGCACCACCTCAGCTTCGGGCAAAAGAAACGGGTCTGCATCGCCGGCGTGCTGGCGATGGCGCCGGACGTGC
This sequence comes from Rubrivivax sp., assembly GCA_004211235.1. The sequence goes on along the minus strand of SEEY01001199.1, from coordinate 28 downwards.
TGCTGCTCGACGAACCGATGGCCGGCCT
>SEEY01001198.1 GCA_004211235.1 Rubrivivax sp. | reverse complement strand
GCCAGGCCGACGGCACCGGCTCGCTGACGCTGAACTTCGACCCGGCCACCAACCCCGACCTGGCGCAGGTGGACGTGCAGAACCGCCTGGCGCGCGCGCAGCCACGCCTGCCGGCAGCCGTCATCCAGCAGGGCGTGCGGGTCGACAAGGCCAACCCGAACTTCCTGCTCTTCATCATGTTGTCGAGCGAGAACCCCGACTTCACGCCGATCGCGCTGGGCGACTACGTCTCGCGCACCGTGCTGCCGGAGATCCAGCGCGTGCCCGGCGTCGGCCAGGGCCTGCTGTTCGGCACCGAGCGCGCCATGCGCATCTGGCTAGACCCGGCCAAGCTGGTGGGCTTTCGCCTCGCGCCGGCGGACGTCAACGCGGCCATCCAGGCCCAGAACGCGCAGGTCAGCTCCGGCTCCATCGGCGACCTGCCCAACGTGCCCGGCCAGCCGGTCGCGGCCACGGTGGTGGTGCGCGGCCAGCTCGCCAGCGTCGAGCAGTTCAGCAACATCGTGCTGCGCGCCAACCCCGACGGCTCGACCGTCCGGCTGAAGGACGTGGCCCGCGTGGAGCTGGGTGCCGACAGCTACACCGGCCGTGTCACGCGGCTCAACGGCAAGCCGTCGGTCGGCGTGGGCGTGCAGCTCGCGCCGTCGGCCAATGCGCTGCAGACGGCCAAGCTCATCAAGCAGCGGCTGAAAGCGCTGGAGCCCTACTTCCCGCAGGGCGTGAAGGCGGCGATTCCCTTCGACAGCTCGCTGTTCATCGACATCTCGATCTCGCAGGTCGTCGAGACGCTGCTGGAGGCGGTGTTCCTCGTGTTCCTGGTGATGTTCCTGTTCCTGCAGAACATCCGCTACACGCTGATCCCGACGCTCGTCGTGCCCATCGCGCTGCTCGGCAGCTTCGCCACGCTGCTGGCCCTGGGCTTCTCGATCAACGTGCTGACGATGTTCGGCATGGTGCTGGTGATCGGCATCGTCGTGGACGATGCCATCGTCGTGGTGGAGAACGTCGAACGCATCATGAGCGAGGAGGGCCTCTCGCCCTACA
>SEEY01000337.1 GCA_004211235.1 Rubrivivax sp. | reverse complement strand
CGGTCCAGGCCCACCGAGAGCCGCCGCGGGCTGACGCCGCCGCTGTCCACCAGCGCCTGCAGCTCGACGAGCAGCGGTCGCGTGCCCTCCAGCGTGACGAGCACGCAGCTGCCCGGCACCGGCTCGGTGTGCGTGCTCAGGAAGATCGCGCTCGGGTTGGCCACGCCCTTCAGGCCCTTCTCCGTCATCGCGAACACGCCGATCTCGTTGACCGCGCCGAAGCGGTTCTTGATGGCACGCACGAGTCGGAAGCTGCTGTGCGTGTCGCCCTCGAAATACAGCACCGTGTCGACGATGTGCTCCAGCACGCGCGGGCCGGCGAGGGCGCCTTCCTTGGTCACGTGACCCACCAGCACCATCGCGCAGCCGCGCGACTTGGCGGTGCGCGTCAGCTGCGCGGCGCATTCACGCACCTGGGCGACCGAGCCGGGGGCGGAAGAGAGCTGCTCGGAGTACATCGTCTGGATGGAGTCGATGACGCAGAAGGCCGGCTCCTCGACCTCGATGGTCGCCAGGATGCGCTCCAGGCTGATCTCCGCCAGCACGCGCACCCGGGTGCCCGACAGGCCGAGGCGCCGCGAGCGCATCGCCACCTGCGCGCCGCTTTCCTCGCCGGTGACGTACAGCACCTTGACGGTCTGCGACAGCGATTCGACCGCCTGCAGCAGCAGCGTCGATTTGCCGATGCCCGGGTCGCCGCCGATCAGCACGACACCGCCCGCGACGATGCCGCCGCCGAGCACGCGGTCCAGCTCTTCCTGGCCGGTGGGCGTGCGTTCGAAATCGCTCGCCTCGATCTCGCTGAGCGTCGCCACCGGCTGGCTGCGCGCCAGGGACTGGTAGCGATTCTTCGCGCCGCCGGCCGGCTCCGCAGCGGTCTCCGTCAACGTGTTCCAGGCATTGCAGTGCGGGCATTTGCCCAGCCACTTGGCGCTGGTGCCGCCGCATTCGCTGCAGGTGTAGATGCTTTTGCTCGTGGCCATGGGGCCATTGTCGTCAGTGCGTGCGCCAGATCCTGACGGCATGCGCAAGCGACTGCGCCTCTGGCATCCAGCGGTCCAGCACCGCGCCCAGGCCGACGCCTGCGACGAGGAAGGCCAGCGCGCCGGCCCAGGTGTGGCGCAGCGCGCAGCGCAGCCAGCCGCCGCGCTCGAACTGGCGTTGATGCCGCCAGGCCAGCCCGGCGGCAAAGGCGGCCAGCGCGACTTCGACGGACACGGCCATCAGCACCTCGACGCCGAACAGCAGCGTCACGCCGGTGCCCAGCAGTGCCGCGAGCGCCAGCGCCATGGCCACCAGTGCGGCGATCGGCAGCAGCAGCAGCGCGCCTTCGTCGGCACCGGCGGCGAGGTCCAGCGCATCCAGGGCCCGGCCGCCCGCGCTGGCGCCGGCATCGGCGAAGTCCCAGCCGATCTCGGCGGCGTCGGCGATGTCCGCGTCCTCACGGCCGAGCAGATAGGCCGCCCACAGCCGCAGCAGCCCGAGGTAGATACCGTAGCTGATGCCCAGGCTCAGCCCGAAGCGCAGCGACAGCGCCTCCACCCCGGCCCAGTGCAGCAGCGCGCCGCTGAGCCAGAGGCTGCCCAGGCAGCACAGTGCGATCAGGCCGACATGCAGGCGCAGCCAGCGGTGGGTCTGCAGCCAGCGGCGGGTGCCGAGGATCTGCCGTTGCAGGGAAGGTGGGGCATCGCGTCGCATGCGCCGATTCTGGCCACTGGCGCGCGCCGCCGCCGCGGTGAAAAAGCCCGAGCCGGCGCCGCCGCAGGGCTGCGTGGGACACTCGCCGCCCGGCAGTTTCTAACGGAGCCAGTGATGGACTTCTCGGTGTGGTTGACCCTTTTTGCCGCGTGCTGGGCGATCAGCCTGTCACCCGGAGCCGGTGCGGTGGCGGCCATGAGCGCGGGCTTGAGCCACGGCTTCCGGCGCGGCTACTTCATGACCTTCGGCCTCATCCTCGGCATCCTGACCCAGGTGCTTTTCGTCAGCGCCGGCCTGGGCGCGCTGATCGCGACGTCCGAGACTGCGTTCGCCTTCATCAAGTGGGCCGGCGTGGCCTATCTCATCTTCCTGGGCGTGCAGCAGTGGCGCGCGCCGGCCCGGCCGCTGGTGGCGGCGGGTGACGTTGCGGTGCAGGCGACGCGGCGCCAGCTCGTGCTGCGCGGCTGGGGCATCAATGCGGTCAACCCCAAGGGCACGGTCTTCCTGCTCGCCGTGGTGCCGCAGTTTCTCGATCTGCATGCGCCGCTCGGCCGGCAATACCTGGTGATCGGCGCCACGCTGGCCTTCACCGACCTGGTCGTCATGGGCGGCTACACGGTGCTGGCCGCGCGCGTGCTGGCGGCACTGAAGAGCGAGAGCCACATCCGCACGCTCAACCGCGTGTTCGGTTCGCTGTTCGTCGCGGCCGGCGCCTTGCTCGCGACCTTCAAGCGCGCCGCGTGAGCCGCAGCGGCCACGGCCTGCCCACCTGGCTCCTGTTCCTCGCTCCGGTGCTGATCTGGGCCAGCACCTGGCACGTCATCCTCTACCAGCTCGCCTCGCCGGTGCCGGTGCTGACCTCGGTCGGCTGGCGCTTCGCGTTGTCGGCGGTTCTGCTCGCCGGCCTGGCGCGTTGGCAGGGCGCGTCACTGAAGCTGCCGCGCTATGCCCACGGCTATGCGCTGGGCACCGGCATCGTCCAGTACGCGGGCAACTACTGGGCGGTGTACGAGGCCGAGCGCCTGGTGCCCAGCGGCCTGGTGGCGGTGCTGTTCTGCCTGATGGTGTTCATGAACGCACTGGTCGCCTGGCTGCTCTGGCGCCAGCCGGTCAGCCGGCGCTTCCTGGCAGCAAGCAGCGGCGCGGTGCTGGGCGTGGCGCTGATCTTCTGGCCCGAGATCGCGGCCACCGGCGCGCGGCCGCAGGCGGCGCTGGGGCTGGGCCTGAGCTTCTTCGCCGTGGTCGTCGCCGTCATCGGCGGCTTCTTCACGCTGGTGCTGACGCGGCGCGGCCTGCCGCTGGTGCCGGTGCTGGCCTGGAGCATGGGCTACGGCGCGGTCTTCCTGCTCGGCCTGTCGCTGGCGACCGGCCGGGGCCTGGTGTTCGACAGCGGCTGGCCCTACGTCGGCAGCCTGTTCTATCTGGCCGCCTTCGGCTCGGTCATCGCCTTCACGCTTTACTACAAGCTGGCCGAGCGCAATGGCGCGGCGCAGGCGGCGCTGGTGGGCGTCATGGTGCCCGTCATCGCGCTGATCGTCTCGGCCGTGCTGGAGGGCTGGCAGGCCACGCCGTTGGCTGTGGGCGGCATGGGCCTGTGCCTGGTCAGCCTCTACGTCGCTACTCGGCCGGCGAGCGTCGGCCAGCCTTGATCGTGCTGCGCTTCGATTTGCCCTCCAGCCGCCGCTGCTTGGAGCCATAGGTCGGCTTGGTCGCCCGCCGCGCCTTGGGCACATGGGCGGCGGCCTGCACGAGCTCGATCAGGCGGGCGACGGCGTCGGCGCGGTTGCGCTCCAGGCTGCGCGTGTCCTGGGCCTTGATGACGACGACGCCTTCCGAGGTAATGCGCTGGTCCGCCCAGTTCAGCAGCCGCGTCTTGACCGCCTCGGGCAGGCTGGACGCGCGGATGTCGAAGCGCAGGTGGACGGCGTTGCTGACCTTGTTGACGTTCTGCCCGCCGGGGCCGCTGGCGCGGATGGCGTCGAAGTCCAGTTCGTCCGGGCGCGGTGCCCAATGGAATTCAGGCATGCCGAATCGGCACGCGCGGCGCGACGGCGCACATCAGCTCGTAGCCGATGGTGCCGGCCGATTGGGCCACCTCGTCGATGCCCAGCCGTGACCCGCGCGGCCCCTCGCCCCACAACGTCACTTCGCTGCCGAAGCCGCTCGCCGGCAGGGCCGTCAGGTCCACCGCCAGCATGTCCATCGACACCCGACCCAGCGTCCGCGTGCGCGCCCCGTCGACCAGCACCGGCGTGCCGGTCGGCGCATGGCGCGGGTAGCCGTCGGCGTAGCCGCAGGCGACGATGCCGACGCGCGTGGCCCGCTCGGCCCGGAAGGCGCTGCCATAGCCCACCGTGTCGCCCGGCTGCAGCTGCTGCACGCCGATGATCATCGAGCGCAGCGTCATCGCCGGGCGCAGATCCCAGTGGGCGGCGTCATGCTCGGGGAAGTCGGGCACGCCGCCATAGATCATGATGCCGGCGCGCACCCAGTCGGCCGCCGTGCGCGCCGCGTGGCGCAGCGTCGCGGCGCTGTTGGCGATCGTGCGCTCGCCGGCCAGGCCGTCGGCGGCAGCCTCGAAGGCGGCGAGCTGGTGGGCGATGCCGTCGATGCCCTGTCGCATCGCGTCGGCATCCGAGAAATGGGTCATCAGGCCGATTTCGTCCACCTGCGGCAGGGCGTCCAGGCGCGCGTAGGCGGCGCGGAAGGCGGCCGGCGGGAAGCCGAGCCGGTTCATGCCCGAGTTCAGCTTCAGGAACACGCGGTGCGGCTCGTGGGTCTTGTGCATGGCGAGCCAGTCGATCTGCTGCTCGCAATGCACGGTGTGCCAGAGCTTCAGGCGCGAGCACAGCTCCAGGTCGCGCGGCTCGAACACGCCTTCCAGCAGCAGGATGGGGCCGCGCCAGTCCAGCGCGCGCAGCCTTTCGGCCTCGGCCAGGTCCAGCAGCGCGAAGCCGTCGGCGGCGCGCAGGCCCTCGAAGGCGCGCTCGATGCCGTGGCCGTAGGCATTGGCCTTGACGACCGCCCAGACGCGGGCGTTGGGCGCCTGGGCTCGGGCGCGGGCGAGGTTGTGGGCGAGGGCGTCGACGTGGACGAGGGCTTCGATTGGGCGGGGCATATCAGGGCACGCTCGGCCGCCCGGAGAGCCCTGGCGACCCCTCGGGGAGCGGCGACTGCAAGGAGCGTGGGGGCATCATCATTCCGCGCATTTTGCGCGTCACGCAGCCGTCAGGCACGCGCCGGACCGCGTGCTATAAACCCGCTCCGCCTCGTCCTTAGTCGACCTCTCTTGCCCATGGCTCCCCTGTCAGGATCGCACTCCGGTCGATGAAACGCGGCTTCTACACCATCATGTCGGCGCAGTTTTTCAGCTCGCTGGCTGACAACGCGCTGTTCGTCGCTGCCGTCGAG
>SEEY01001197.1 GCA_004211235.1 Rubrivivax sp. | reverse complement strand
GAGCACCGCCGCCTGGCCGTTCGCCTGCCCGGCCAGGCGGCGGTGCTCGTCATCGACAGCGACGCCCGGCTGGGCGGGCCCAACGGCGTGCTCAACATCGGCCGCGCCAGCGGCTTCTTCTCGCTGCCCGGCACGCTGGTGGCCACGGGCAACCTCGACATCGCCGCCACGCGCAGCACCAGCTTTCGCGACATGACGGTGGACACGAACGGCTTCGACGTCGTCTTCAACCAGCCCATCAACGGCCTGGGGCTGACCAAGGCCGGCGCCGGCACCTGGACGCTGAACACCGCCAACGGCAACGGCAGCGGCGACAACCGGGTCGACGTGCTGCAGGGCACGCTGGCGCTGGGCGTCGGCGAGGCGCTCGGCCCCCGCAGCAGCGTGCGCGTGGCCAGCGGCGCGCAGCTGGCGCTGGGCGGGCAGGTGCTGACGGTCACGTCGCTGGACAGCGCCGCCGGCAGCACCGTGAACCTCGGCGCCGGCGGCACGCTGCGCCCGCTGTTCGGCACGCTGGACGGCACGCTCGACGGCCAGGGCAGCCTGCTCGTCGGCCGCGCGGGCTTCTCGGCCGGCGCGGTGACGCTGGGCGCCGCGAACGGCTTCACCGGCAGCGTGGAGGTGACGAACGGCAGCCGCCTGACAGTCGCCCATGCGCAGGCGCTGGGCGCGGCCGGTAATGCGATCCGCCTGGACAACGGCACGCTCGAGGTGACGAACCGGCTGGCCGCGCCGCTGGTCATCACGGCGGCCACCAACCTGCAGATCGGCAGCGGCGGCGCGGGCTTCGTGGCCAACGGCCAATCGATCATCGTGGAGAGCGCCCTGACCGGCAGCGCGCCGCTGCGCATCCAGGGCGGCAGCCGGCCGGGCGAGGGCGGCGACAAGTTCGACGTGCGCCTCGCGAACCGCGCCAACAGCTTCAGCGGCGACCTGGTGCTGGGCGATCCGCAGGGCTTCGGCAGCGCGGTGCTGGGCATCACGGCCGACGGCTCGCTCGGCGCTGCGGGCAACCGGCTGATCCTGGGCAAGAGCCTGTTCGACG
>SEEY01001196.1 GCA_004211235.1 Rubrivivax sp. | reverse complement strand
ACGGCTATGACGACGGCGCGGAAGCAATCACGCGGCGCAGCGCGCGCGGCAGCGAGAGCAAGTATGCAGATGCGGAGCGAGAGGGCAGCAGCGGGCGGCGTGTGGAGACCAATGCCCACAACGCAGCGGACGCCGGCGTTGCGCTCACTGTCCTACGCCACGAAAGCGCTTGCCCCTGAACCCGCTCACTGTCATCGGCGTAAAGTGCCCTCACGTCATGGAATCGTCCGGGCGCGTCGCGTCACTTGGAGGTTCACATGGCCATGATGAAAGCCGCTGTCTTCGTCGAGCCCGGGCGCATCGTGCTCGACGACAAGCCCATGCCCGATGTCGGCCCGCAGGACGCGCTCATCCGCGTCACCACGACGACCATCTGCGGCACCGACATCCACATCCTCAAGGGCGAGTACCCGGTCGAGCGCGGCCTGACCATCGGCCACGAGCCCGTGGGCGTCATCGGGAAGCTGGGCTCCGGCGTGCGCGGCTACCGCGAGGGCCAGCGCGTCATTGCCGGCGCCATCACGCCGAGCGGCTGGAGCACGGCCTGCCTGTGCGGCTGCGGCTCGCAGGACGGCGCCGGTACCGAGCACGGTTGGAAGGCGATGGGCGGCTGGAGGTTCGGCAACACCATCGACGGCTGCCAGGCGGAGTACGTGCTGGTGCCCGACGCCATGGCCAACCTGGCGCCGGTGCCCGATTCACTCAGCGACGAACAGGTGCTGATGTGCCCCGACATCATGTCTACCGGCTTCAGCGGCGCCGAAAGCGCGGGCGTGCGTATGGGCGACACGGTGGCGGTGTTTGCGCAAGGCCCTATCGGCCTGTGCGCCACAGCCGGCGCCAGGCTCAGCGGGGCTTCGATCGTGATCGGCGTCGACCGGCTGGCCAACCGCCTGGCCATTGCCACCAGGATGGGTGCGGACCATGTCATCGACGCCAGCAAGGTCGATGCGGTTGAAGAAATCATGCGGCTGACCGACGGCCGGGGCGTCGACGTCGCCATCGAAGCGCTCGGCACGCAGCAGACCTTCGCAGCCTGCCTGCGCG
>SEEY01001195.1 GCA_004211235.1 Rubrivivax sp. | reverse complement strand
GCTCCGTGGGCGGCGCCGCGTTCGGGATGCTGTCGCGTGCCTGGGCCGATACGTCCGAAGAAGGCACCAGCGGCGGAACGGCCTGCGAGCCGGTGCTGGCCATGCTGGAGCGTGTGAAGCTCCAACCGCTGGCACGCCGAGAGCTGGCCGAGCGGCTGCTGTTCCAACCCGCGCGGTAAAAGTCCCGCCGAGTCCGGTAGCGCGCCTCGCCTACGATGCCGGCCGGCAGCGCCGGGCCCCGGCAGCCCTCAGCTTCTTTGGAGTGCACCTCTGTGATCCTGGCCTCTACGCTTCGCCTTCCGCTGCTCGGCGCCCTTCTCGGTCTTCACATGGCCGCGCAATCCGCGCCCGCGCCGGCCGTCGTCAGCTTCGACACGACACCCCGCGCCGGCCAGCACCAGCGCCAGACCATCGATCTTCAGGCTGTCATGCAGATGCGCCTGGAGGCCGCGCCTGAAGCCACCGAGGAAGAGCGCGCGAAGATCTCGGCGGCCGCTGAGCGCATGAGCCAGATGGGCGCGATGAAGATGGCCACGCAGATGGAGCAGACGCTCAAGGTCGGCCAGCCCGATCGCGACGGGTGGCTGCCGCTGACGGTGGCGGTGAACACCAAGGGCGGCAGCATGGAAGTGGGCGGCAAGGCCGTGCCACTGCCGAATGCGAAGGCAACGAACATCAGCTACGCGGGACGGTTCAACCCGCAGGACTTCGGCTTCGAGATGCAGAAGGTCGCGGGCATGCCGCCGGAAATGGAAGCCTTCATGCAGACCCAGGGCAAGTCGGTCGTCGCCGAGGCCCTGCAGCTTTTCAAGGCCCTCAGCCAGCGTCCGCTCAAGGTCGGTGACAGCGTGGATGTGCCGCTCGCCATGGCCTTGCCCGTGCCCATGCCGGGCGGTGCCGGTGCCATGCAGGGCGTGGCTCGGTACACGCTCGCCCGCGTGGAGCGAGGCGTGGCGCATTTCGACCTGACGATGGACCTCGACATGGACGTCACGGCGCCGCTGCCCACGCCGAACGCGGCGGCCGCAGCTTCGGCGGCATCGGCGC
>SEEY01001194.1 GCA_004211235.1 Rubrivivax sp. | reverse complement strand
GTGCTGCTGCTGGGTGGACTGGCGGCATGTGCGCCGCGCCTGCAGCAGCCGCACCTGGCCGTGCTCACCGTCGGCGCCTGCGCCTTTGTGCATGGACTCGCGCACGGCAATGAACTGACCGGCATGGCCAGCGGCGCCGGCTTTCTCCTGGCCAGCGCCGGGCTGATGCTGCTCGGCGCCATCCCGGGCGAGCGCCTGCGCCGGCCACTGGCTGCGGCCATCGGCGCGGCGGGCATCTGGCTCGTGGCGCTGGTCCGCTAAGGCCCTGCCGGTACGGGTAATTATGCTACGCTAGCGCTCTTTTTACCGTCGGCCGTCCCGGCCAGGACTTTCCATGCTTGAGTGGTTGCGCCCGTACCGGCGCGCCGCGCTGCCGGGCGATATCAGCGCCGGCATCGTGGTGGCGATGATGATGATCCCGCAGGGCATGGCCTACGCACTGGTGGCGGGCCTGCCGCCGGCGGTCGGCATCTACGCCAGCATCATCCCGCCGTTGCTGTATGCGCTGTTCGGCACCAGCACCACGCAATCGGTCGGGCCGATGGCGATCATTTCCCTGATGACGGCGTCCACGCTGGCGCCGCTGGCCACGCCCGGCACCGCCCTGTATGGCGTGCTCGCCGCGCAACTGGCCTTGCTATCCGGCCTGGTCCTGCTGCTGTGCGGCCTGCTGCGCATCGGCTTTCTCGCCAATTTTTTCTCACGGCCCGTGATGAGCGGTTTCACTATCGGCTCGGCGATCGTCATCGCTTGGGGCCAGTTGCGCACGCTGGTAGGCGGCCCCATCGAGATCGGCATGACGCCGCACTGGCCAAGCATCCTGCTGGGCGTCGGCTCGCTCGCGCTGCTGCTGGCCGCGCGCAGCCACCTGGCGCCGCTGCTGCGCCGGTTGCGCGTGCCGGCAGCGGCGGCCGACGTCGGGGCCAAGCTGGCGCCGATCGCCGTCGTCTTGGGCGCGATGGCGCTCGTGCAGCAGCTGGGTCTCGTGCAGATGGGTGTGGCGACGACGGGCGCCGTCCCGACCGGTTTGCCGGGCCTGAATCTGGC
>SEEY01001193.1 GCA_004211235.1 Rubrivivax sp. | reverse complement strand
CGACTGGCTGGCGGGCAGCGTCGGCTGGGGCGATCCGACCATCCCGGACGAGAAGCGCGGCGGCTCGCGGATGTTCTGGGCGCCGCGCGGCGATCCGCTGGTCCCGCAGGTGATCGGCAATGTCGGCTGCCCGATCCGCACCATGGTCGACGTCGGGGACGCCTGGCTGATCACGACGGAGGCCAAGCACCTGGACAAGATCCCGGGGGCGCAGGTGATGCTGCTGTCGAAGACGCGGCCCTGGGCGCTTCAGCAGATCTATCTGGCCCCGGTGCTGGCGCAGCGGACGACCGGCTTCACCTATTCGATGGCCAGCCCCGCCGCCCGCAACGGTCGATTTTTCACGCAGCGGGGCATCTACGACGTATTCGAGGGCGGCGCGCGCATTCTGCAGTGGGATTTGAGCTTTGAGTGAGGGTAACGGCGGCCGGGCGTCCGAGAAGGTCGGCTTCGGCCAGAGGATGCGCGCTGCGTTCAAGGGCCTGCGAGGCAGGGCCGAGCGGTCGTCCCCGAGCCCGGACGCTGCAGGCGAGGCCGGCGGCGCCACCGCCCAGGACCTGGAGCGGCAGGCCGCGCAGCTCAGCGAGCGCGGCGAGCATGCCGAGGCGCTGGCCGTCTGTCGCGACGGCCTCAAGCGCTATCCCGGCCACGTCATGCTGGCCCGGATCGGCGCCAGCGCGGCGGCCAAGCAGCATGCCTGGCCGCTGGCCGCCGAATGGTCGGCCATCGTCCGGGTGGGCCGTCCGACGGACAAGGCCGGCTACATGATCGGCATCCGCGCGGCGCGGGTCGCCATGCAGCAGGGCGGGTCGAAGGATCTGCTGATCGCCCTGACGCGCGAAGCCGAAACGCGGTTTCCCAACGAGCTGTGGGCCGGACGGGCGTCTGCCCAGCTGGCGCTGGATCTGCGCGACTGGACGACGGCCCTGAAGATCGCAGAGCGGCTTCAGGTCGCCTTCCCGGGTCAGCACGACGGCTACGAGATGGCGATCCTGGCGCTGTTCCAGATGCGCCGGATCGACGAGTCCGAGACGCGCCTTGCGGAGGC
>SEEY01001192.1 GCA_004211235.1 Rubrivivax sp. | reverse complement strand
GCTCGGGCACCGGGATGCTCTGCAGCAGCTTCTCGAAGGGGGCCTTGAGCATGTGGTCCAGCAGCGAGAACAGGCCGCAGATGAACATCTCGTCCTTCATCTCGCGCTCGTCCATGCCGGCGGCGAGTTCTTCCATGATCAGCCCGCGGCGCAGTGCGCCGTACATGATGGGCCGCATGCTGTGATCCTTGCTGGCCGTCGTCAGCAGCAGGGCCAGCCAGCGCTTCAGGCGGTTGTAGCCCAGCAGCATGATGGCGTGGCGGAAGCTCGACACCTCCACCGGCAGGCCAAAGGCGGCAGAGTTCATGTAGCGAAGCAGCTTGAACGCCAGGCTCGGGTCGCGCTTGAGCGTCTGCTCCAGGCGCTCGACGTCCTCGCCTTCGTCCACCCGTGCCATCAATTCGACGATGACCTGCAGGTCGGCGGCAATCTCGTTCTTGCCGGTGGCGCCAGTCGCTTCGAAGGGGCCGTCCATCGGCCAGCCGATGACGCTGTGCGCGCCGGCCTTGAAGGCCGCGTCGACCGCGTCGGCACCGTGCACGCCGGCGCAGACCAGTTCCATGCCGGCCGGGGCGGCCTGGCCGGGCTCCAGCACCACCTGCTTGAACGCCGCGGCCACTTCAGGCGCCAGCGGGGCGTTGGGCAGACCCTTGAGCAAGCCGCGGTGGCCGGCCGCCTTCAGCTCGGTGATGGTGCCGGTGTGTGCGGCGTCCGCGGCGATGAAGGCGGGCACCTCGATCTGCATGGGCTCGGCCGGCGGCTGGGCCAGCAGCGCGGCCAGCAGCGCCTCGCCCTGCGGGCTGATGACCGCGCCCCCCTTGGGGAAGGCGGCGGTCAGCGCGGCGAGCAGCTCGGCATGGTCGATCTTCACGTCGGCGCGAAGCGGCACCAGCGTCAACCGCGTGCCGGTGACGGCCCGCTGGCGGTCGATGACCGGCGCATAGCCGAGCGCGACGCCCGGCAGGATGGCGTGGTCGAGGGCGTCGGGAGTGTGGTCGGGCATGGCGCGGCGCGAGGCTGGGCAGGGAAGGCGGCAGTCTGCCATGAGCG
>SEEY01001191.1 GCA_004211235.1 Rubrivivax sp. | reverse complement strand
GCCTGGGCGTGAAGGTGCCGGAGCGCGTCGCCGTGGCCGGCTTCAACAACCTGCCCGGCAGCGACCAGATGGTGCCGCCGCTGACGACGGTGGCCACGCCCCGCCGCGAGATGGGCGAGCGGGCCGCGCAGATGCTGATGGCGCTGATGCGCGGCCAGCCGGTGGAGCAGCCGCACCTGGACCTGGGCTTTCAGATCCTCAAGCGGGCGTCGGCCTAGACCGACACGTCCAGGCGGTACTCGCGCCCGGCTTCGATGCCGCGCACGAGGTTGTCGGGCAGCGTCTCACCGTCGAGCCTGACGCTGGCGACGCCGGTGCGTTGGACGGTCAGGTGGAAGACCGCGCCACGGAACTCGCGCCGGGCGCTCAGTTCGTTCCAGCCCGCCGGGAGTTGCGGTGCCACGCGCAGCCCTTGGCGCTCACCCTTCAGGCCGCACAGGCCTTCGATGACACAGCGATAAGCCCAGGCGGCCGTGCCGGTGTTGAAGAGCTGGCTGGAGCGGCCGGCGGTGCGCGGGACCTCGCGGTGGGCGCCGCGGTAGTAGTTCGGGATGAACACCGGCAGCTGGCCGCGCTGCAGATAGTCGGCCGTGTCCGGCCCCGGGATCATCTGCCGCAGCAGCCGGAAGGCGCGCTCGCCATCGCCGCCGTCATAGAGGGCGTGGATGTAGAAGCTCGCCGCGTGGTTGTAGACGGCGCCGTTCTCGGCCGAGCCCGGGTGCTTCTGCGTCACGCGGCCGACGTCGTCGCGCATGCGCGAGTAGGGCGGCGCGAACATCGCCACGCCGTGCGGCGTTTCGAGCTGCTCTTCCACCGCCGCAACCATCTTCGCGCGCTGCTCGTCGCTCGCCGCGCCGCTGAGCATGGCCCAGGCCTGCGGGTTCAGGTAGATGCGGCCTTCCTTGTCGGCAGCGATGCCGAACTTGACGTCGTCATCCGTGATGCCGCGGGCGAACCAGTTGCCGTCCCACAGGTGGCGGTTGGCAGCGGCGTTCAACTCGGCCGCGGCGTCGCGCCAGCGGGCGCCGGAGCGCCCTGGGACGTTGCTGGCG
>SEEY01001190.1 GCA_004211235.1 Rubrivivax sp. | reverse complement strand
CTGTACGAGCAGTCGATGCAGGGGCTGGTCGTCATTCGCGACGGCCGCGCCGTCTACGCCAACCCGGCGGTGCTGGCCATGTTCGGTTTCGACGCGGTGCACGGCGGCCTGATCGATGCCTTCATCGCGCCGGCCGATGTCGCAGGCGCCCGGGCCCGCTACGCCCAGCTCATGCGCGAGCGGCAAGGCCAGATCGCCTGGGAGGGCGAGCGCTACCGGCGCGACGGCACGTCGATCTACGTGCGGGGCAGCTCCAGCTACATCGAATGGGACGGCGGCCCGGCCATCCTCGTGCTGATCCTCGACGACACCGAGCGCCAGCGCGCGCTCGACGCACTGCGCCGCCAGGCCCTGCACGACGAACTCACCGACCTGCCCAACCGCCATGCGGCGCTGGCCCGGTTGACCGAGCTGACGGCGCCGGGCAGCCCGGGCTTCGCCCTGCTGTCGGCCGACCTGGACCGCTTTCAGCTCGTCAACGAGAGCCTGGGCCACGAGACGGGCGACGCATTGCTGCGCGCCATTGCAGCGCGCCTGCGCGATGCGCTCGACCCGGGCGCAATGCTCGCCCGGCTCGGCGAAGACCAGTTCCTGCTGCTGCAGCCCGGCGTGGCGGACGATGCCGCTGCGGAGGCCGCGGGCCAGCGCATGCTGGCGCAGATGAACGCCCCCTTCACCGTGGGGCACCGTTCGCTTTACGTGCACCTGTCGGTCGGCATCGCGCGCTACCCGGCGCATGGGAAGGATGGCGCGGCGCTGCTGCGCGCGGCCGACGTGGCCATGCACCGCGCCAAGCAGCAGGCCGGCGCGGCGGCCGTGGCCTTCCAGGCCGGCATGGCCGCGGGCGCCGAAGGCCTTCTGGAGATCGAGCAGGCGCTGGCCGCCGCCATCGAGCGCGAGGAATTCCAGCTCGACTACCAGCCCCAGTACGCCGCCGGCACGCGCCAGCTGGCCGGCTTCGAGGCGCTGGTGCGCTGGCAGCGGCCCGGGCGCGGGCGGGTGAGCCCGGTGGACTTCATCCCCGCGGCCGAGCGCACCGGCCAGATCATGGCC
>SEEY01001189.1 GCA_004211235.1 Rubrivivax sp. | reverse complement strand
GCCGACCTGCGCTGCCAGCGGCGGCGACATCTCCAGCCCGGACTCCTCGGCGAAGGAGGCGCCCATGCCCGGGTGGATGAAGGCCGCCCACTTGCCGCTGCGCGGGTTCAGGCAGGGCGGCAGGTAGACCGGCGCGGTGGCGGCGTCCGGCGCCAGCTCGGTCTCGGGAAAGTAGGCTTGCTTGAGCGCGGCCAGGAAGTCCTGGGCCCTGCCGGTGGCCACCGGCGCTTCCAGCGACAGCCACAAATAATAGGCGCTGGCGCCGTCGATGCTGACCGCCGGCGCCGGCAGGCCGAGTTCACCCTGCAGCGCATTCGCCACCTCGCACAGCCGGGTCCAGTGCTGGCCTTCGGTGGCGAAGGCCAGCTTGCGGAACGGAATCGCCAGCGCGCGCGTCAGGTTGTCGGCCGTGGTCAGCTTGATGGCCAGCGTGGTCTTGCCCTGCAGGTGCTGGGCCAGCGCCTCGCGCGTCAGCGCTTCCGGCGCCAGGTACAGCCGCGTCAGTTGCGCAGCCAGCTTGTCGGTCGATATGTCCACGAATGCCCCGTCAAACCAGGCCGCCGCGGCGCGCCGCGTTCTTGCCCAGCGCCGCCAGGTCGAGGTCGGCGTCGCCGGCGTCCACGGCTTCTTTCAGTACCCCCTGCAAGGCGTCGCCGAAGGCCAGCGGTAGGTTTTTGGCGCGGCCGGCTTCCACCGCCAGGCGCACGTCCTTCTGGCCGAGCGACAGCTTGAAGCCCGCTGGGCTGTAGCGCGCTTCGGCGATCATGCCGCCATAGCCTTTGTAGACCGGCGAGCCGGCGAACAGGGTGCTGGTGATCAGGTCGACGAAGTGCGCCGCCGGCACGCCGTGCGCACCCGCCAGGGCGGCGCCCTCGCCCGTGGCTTCGATGGCGCAGGCCAGGGTCAGGTTGCAGGCCAGCTTGACGGCATTCGCCTGTTCCGGCGCGTCGCCGAAGCGCCAGGTCTTCTGGCCCAGCAGGTCGAGCAGCGGCTGTACCCGGGCGATCAGCTCGTCGCTGCCGCCGGCCAGGATGTTCAGCTTGCCGGCCGCGGC
>SEEY01000336.1 GCA_004211235.1 Rubrivivax sp. | reverse complement strand
CCGGCGCGCAGGGCCTCGTAGGTGGTCGTGACGAGCCGGCGCGCCAGCACGTTGGTCTCGCCGACGATGAACATGCGGCTGCTGTCGCCGAACCAGCCGTCGGGCGTCGTCAGCGTCACGTCCACGTTGACGATGTCGCCCTTCTTCAGCCGCTTGTCCTTCGACGGAATGCCGTGGCAGACGACGTGGTTGGGCGAGATGCAGGCCGTCTTGGGGAAGCCGTGATAGCCGACGTTGGACGGAACGCACTTCAGCGTGTTGACGATGTAGTCCCGGCAGATGTCGTCCAGCTCCTCGGTCGTCACACCGGGCACGACGTGCGGCTTCAGCATGGCCAGCACCTCGGCGATCAGGTGGCCCGCCTTGCGCGCCTTGGCGACTTCCTCCGGGCTGCGCAGCTTGAGGCTCTTCATAGGCGCCCCCCTTTGACATTCGACTTGGCCTTGGCAGGCTGGGCCCAGCCGGCCAGGCGCGCCAGGTCCAGCCCGCCCTCCTGCTCGGCGCGGATCAACAGCTGGCAGATGTCGCTGTGGCTCAGCTGCGGGTGCAGTTCGGCCAGCATGCCGATGCGCATCCAGTGCTCGGCCTGCGCGTTGATGGAGCGCGACAGCGCCTGGCTGGCAATGCGCAGGCTCTCATGCATCGGGTCGGAGATTTTGACGATTCCCATGTCGCGACTATATACGCGACGTATACGAAACGTATATCAGCCGGGCTTGTTGACCAGCGCCGATTCATAGGCACTCAGGAACTCCGGCGGCATGCGCTTGGGCCGGCCGCTGGCGATCTCGATGCAGACCAGCAGCCAGCGTCCTCGCACCAGCGTCGCGCCGTCGCTGACCCGGCGCAGCTGGAAGCGCCGCTCCATCGTCAGCCTGCCGTCGCTGGCCGTCAGCCAGGTGCCCAGCAGCAGCGCCTCGCCTTCGAAGGACGGCAGCAGATAGTCGTAGTGCCCTTCGCGGATGGCCATCGCACGGTCGAGCCGCCGGTAGTCGGCAAGCGAGAGGCCCAGCGCCTCGGAATGCGCCCAGCCGGCCTGCTCGCACCACTGCACGTAGACGGCGTTGTTGGTGTGGCCCAGCCCGTCGATGTCGCTCGCCACTGGTGACAGCGCCAGCGTGAACGGCGTTGGCAGGTCCCAATCGGTCACAGCCAGCCCTCCTGCTCGGCCTTCACGCCGCGTTCGGCCAGTGCATCGCGCAGCGCCGCCAGGGCCGGCGGCAGCTCGCGGCCCGCGAGGCGCTCCAGCACGCCGCGGTCGTAGCGGCCCAGCGGCAGCAGGCCCGGACGGTCGAGCCGGTGGGTCTCCATCGCCACCGCTGTCCAGTCGAGGCTGGCTTCCTGCCAGGGCGCAGCGGCCGTCAGCGCGATCTCGATGCCGGCCGGGTCGGCATCGGCGCTGACCGCGGCCGGTGCCGGCGCCAGGCCGATCAGGTGCCGCATCGCCTCGCACCAGGCCCGCGTCGGCCGGCCGGCGATCCACACCAGCAGGTCGCCCGGCGCACGCCGCGCAGCCTGCTTCTCGAAGCTGGCGCGGTTCTCGATCAGCCACCAGCGCGCCGGCGCTTGCGACACGCGCTGCACGGCCAGCAGCGACGCCACCGGCAGCGTCGCGAAGGCCAGTGCGCCGAGGTCGACGCGCTTGTTTCCGGCCCATTCGAACTGCAGCGCTCCGCTCAGCGTCAGCGTCGCCGCGAACGCGCCGATGCCCAGCGCCGGCAGGTCGAAGTGCCGCTCCAGCCACTGCCATTCGCCATCGCCGATGGCCTTGGTGTGACCCAGCCGCAGCGCGAAGTCACGGCGCAGGCCGGCCTCCCCGGCGGCCACCCAGTCGACGAGCGCTTCAAGCAGCGCTGCACGCGCTTCGGCCGAGGCCGTGGCCATGCGCGACTCGGCGAGCGCCTGGGCCGCCTCGCCCACGAGCGCATCCGCCATCAACGCCTCCAGCCGCGCGGCCAGCGCCACAAGGCGGGCGTCGCGGTCGCCGCGCGTGGGCAGGCCGAGTGCGGACTGCAGCGCTTCCAGCTCCACCCAGCACAGCTCGACCGGGCGCCAGCGGCCGTGCTCGAAGCGCTCGCGGCGCGTGCACAGGCCCGCCTTCAACGCCAGGTCGGACAGGCGGTGCGCCAGCTCGATGCGCGCCGGGCCGGCCGCTTCGAGCAGGTTCTGCCACTTGCGTGCCGCGGCGCTGCCGCGCAGCCAGTCGGCCAGCAGCGGCAACTCGTCCGCGTCCAGGCGCGGCAGCGTGCCGGGCCAGCGCGGCGCGGTCGCCTCCAGCTCCTGGCGGGAGCGGTCACCGGAGCGCACGCGCCAGTCCATCAGGCGTACTCGCTGACCTCCGGCCGCCGCGCCAGCACCGCAATCGGCGGCGCCCAGCGCTCGCCGCGCGGCTTCTTGCTCGTCACCAGCGTGATGTCGCTGGGCTCGAAGACCTCGACGTTGTGCGTGATCGGCGTCGTCAGCAGGTACTGGGCACGCGTGCTGCGCAGGAAGTGGCCGACGAGCTGGATGTTGCGCACGTCCAGGTGGGCGAACGGCTCGTCGATGAAGACGAAGCCGCCGGCCGTCTCGTCGTCCTTCATCAGACCCACCAGCAGGATCAGGCTCTTCAGCACCTGCTGGCCGCCCGAAGCCTCGCCGTCGTTCAGGCCGACCTCGCCCTTGCCGTCGAAGTTGAACTTCACCTGCAGCCCGGCCTGGGCCAGCACGGTGTCGTCGTTGTCCAGGTGCGGCAGCACGGCCTCGGCCGCCACGCCGGCCAGCTCGCCCAGCTCGGCGACGTTCTTCTTGTAGCGGCGCACGGTGGCGCGCAGCACGTCGATGTAGCGCTCGCGCGCATTGCTGGCCGCGGTGGACGCCAGCGCGTTGCTGGCGCGCCGGTCGCTGAGCTGCGCATCCTGATCGCGCACCTGCATCTCCATGCGCGTGTGGCGGTCGACGACGCTGGCGTCGGTCTCCCACACACCCTTCTCCAGCTCCTGGTCGACATGGTGGGCGCGGATCTCCGCCTGGCGGGCGTTCTCGAACTCGTTGCGCAGGGCGCCCAGCGCGATCGGCGTGACCCAGCGCGGCGGGAACTTCGCCCCCGCCTCGCGCGACGCACGGGAGGCGTCGCGCAGCGCCTTGGCCCGGCCGCCGTGTTCACGCGCCGTGCGGGCCATGCGCTCCTCGCCTTCGGCCAGCTCACGCTGCGCCCGCTCGTAGTTCTGCTCGTGCACGCCGGAGGCCTTGAGCAGCCGGTCGTGCTCGGCCTCGACGGTCTGCCAGCGGGTGGCGGCTTCGGCCCGCGCCTGCTTGAGTGCAGGCAACCGCGCACGGCTTTCGGCGAACTCGTCCGCGCGCTCGCCCAGCTCCATCGCGGCCTTGTGGCCCTGCGCGGCGCGCTGCGCGTCCTTGAGCTGGCGGTCGACCTCGGCCTGCGCCTTGGCCACACGGGTCAGCTCGGTGTCGATGCGGGCCAGCTCGGCCTCCAGCGAGGCGCGCCGGCCGGCGACGGCATTGGCGCCGAACTGGTGGTCGGACGCCGGAATGGCGACGCTGCGCCCGCCGCGGCCATCGCGGTAGTAGGCGTCGGGCGTGATCCATTCGCCGCCACCGCCCGCGCCTTCCTCGGTGCTCGCCACGCAGCGGATGCCGTCGAGCTGGCGGGCCAGCCAGGTGGGCAGCGGCGCGCTGACCTTGAGCGCCGCCAGCAGCGAGCCGGGCCGGGCCAGAGGCACGGGCGCGGCATCCGAGACGACGTAGTGCCGGTACTTCAGCCGCGCGGCAATGGCGAAGGCGCGCGCCTCGTCGCTGCGCGTCTTGAGCACCACCACCCAGCGTGAGCCGCGCAGCACGCCCTCGGCCGCCTCGCGCCAGCGCTCGTCGGCGATGTCGATGCTGTCGGCCACGACGTGATGGGCGATGCCGGCGTCGTCCAGCGCTCGGCGCAGCGGCGCCACCTCGGCGGGCGGCGGCGGCAGGCGCTTGCCCTTCAGCTCGGCGAGCAGGCCCTGCACATGGCGCAGCTTGTCGTCGGCGCGGGTGTAGTCGCCGGCCAGCTTCGCCTTGTCGGCGGCGAGCTGCTGCGTGCGCGCGGCCAGCGCGGCGGCATCGGCTTCGACGTCGGCCAGCGCGCGCAGTTCGTCCTCGCGCTTCACGGTCTGCTCGACCAGCTTCTCGGCGTCGCGTGCCGCATCGAGCGCGGCGCGGGCATCGCGCCGTTCCGTCTCCAGCGCCACCAGCCGGGCCTTGGTGGCCTCATGCTCGGCGAAGAGCTGGTGCAGCCCCGCCCGCCGGGCCGACAGCGCGCGTCCATCGGCCGACGCGAACAGCCGCGCGCGGTGCAGCTCGCGGCCCTCGCGGGCGAGCTTGTCGCGCGCCTCGCTCCACTGCATGACGGGCAGCACCTCGGTGGCCAGGCGCTCGCGCGCCTGCACCTTGAGCTGCCATTGCCGGTGGCTGTTGACGCGGTTGGCCAGCTCGGCGAGCTGGGCCTGGGTGCGCGCCAGCTCCCCCTCAGCGACCTGCACTTCGCGGCCGAGCTGCTGCTGATGGCCGCGTGCCTGCTCGTAACGGTCCAGCACCTCCTGGTCACCGAACACCTCGAACACCAGGCGCAACAGTTCCTTGGGCGACAGCTCGCAAAGCCGGTCGGTCTGGCCCTGCTCCAGCGCCAGCACGCGGCCGATGGCGCGCGTCAGGCCGGCCGCCTCCAGGCGCTTGCGCCAGGCCTCGATGCCCAGCCATTCGCGCTCGCCCTTTTCGGCCAGCTGCTCGATCTCGGCCACACCTTCGACGATGAGGTAGCGGCGCACCCAGTCGCCGCCCTGGCGCTCGATGCGGCAGGCCAGCGTCACCTGGTCGGTGTAGACCAGCGAGCTGGCGAAGGGCCGGCTGCTGTTCTGCCGGCCGCGCGGCCGGTTGTCCACCAGCGCGCGCAGCCAGGCCGTCTCGGCATTGGCGTGGCGGGCATAGGTGCGAAAGGTCCGGCCGCCCGAGCACTCCAGGCCGAGCAGCGTGCGCAGCGCATCCAGCAGCGTCGTCTTGCCTGAGCCGTTCGGCCCGGCGATGGTGATGATGTTGCCGTCCAGCGGCAGCGTCACGCGCTGGCAGTAGTCCCAGTGCAGCAGTTCCAGAGTTTGCAGGTGGAACATCAGTCGTCGCTCGGTGTGTC
>SEEY01000335.1 GCA_004211235.1 Rubrivivax sp. | reverse complement strand
GTGTCGGTGGCCAGCACCGACACCAGCGCGCCGGGCAGCACGCTTTCCACGGCGCCGGGCGCGTTTGGGCCGCCGAGGTCGGTGCGCAGCCAGCCGGGGTCGAGCAGGTTCATCGTCACGCCAGTGCCGGCGAGCTTGGCCGCGGTGTCGTAGACGAACTTGTCCAGCGCGGCCTTGGAGGCGGCGTAGGCCATCAGCTCGGGCTGGTCCTTGATGCCGGACGTGACATTGACGATGCGGCCCCACCCCTGCGCCAGCATCTTCGGCAGGAAGTGGTTGCACAGCAGGATGGGCGCGACGGTGTTGACGCGAAAGCTCAGCTCGTATTCGGCCGGCACCGTGGTCAGGTAGTCCTCGTGGTACGGCGTCATCAGGGCCGCGTTGTTGTAGAGGATGTCCAGCGTGCCGCAGAGGCCGTCCACTTCTGCTGCGAGGCGCAGCACGTCGGCGCTGTCGCTCAACTCGGCGGCGACGGCGTGCACCGTCGTGCCCTGCGCACGCAGGCGGGCGGCGAGCGCGTCGGTCGCTGCCGTCGTGCGGCTGTGCAGGATGAGGCGGCAGCCCTCGGCGGCAAGTGCCTGGGCCACTTGCTGGCCGATGCCCCGGCTGGCGCCGGTGACCAGTGCCCAGCGATCCTGGAGGGGTTTCATTCGTGTGTGCTCCGACGGTGACAAAGGTTTCAACTCGCCCGGCGCGCGAGGCGGGGCGGCATCTCGTATTCTTCCCGTTTTGTTGTTGATGGCGATGGAGATTCAGGCATGACGTACAAGGTGTTTGTTGACGGCCAGGAAGGCACGACCGGCCTGCGCATCCACGAGTACCTCGCCGCGCGCAGCGACATCGAGGTGCTGAAGATCGATGCCGACAAGCGCAAGGATCCGACCGAGCGCTCGCGCCTGCTGAACGCTGCCGACGTGGCCTTCCTGTGCCTGCCCGACGTGGCCTCGCGCGAGGCGGCCTTCATGGTCAACAACGACCGCACCTGCCTCATCGACGCGAGCACCGCGCACCGCACGGCGCCGGGTTGGGCCTTCGGCCTGCCGGAGCTCGCCAAGGGCCAGCGCGTGGCCATCCGCAACGGCAAGCGCATCTCCAACCCGGGCTGCCACTCCAGCGCCTTCATCCTGGCGGTGCGCCCGCTGGTGGACGCCGGCCTGCTGCCGCCCGACGCGGCGGTGAGCGCCACGTCCATCACCGGCTACTCGGGCGGCGGCAAATCGATGATTGCCGAGTACGAGCAACAGCCGCTGCCGGCCCCACTGCAGGCACCGCGGCCCTATGCGCTGGGCCTGAAGCACAAGCACCTGCCGGAGATGATGGCCCACACGGGCCTGACGAATGCGCCGATCTTCATGCCCATCGTCGGCAGCTTCTACAAGGGCCTGACCGTCAGCGTGCCCCTGCACCTGAGCCAGCTCACGGCCGGCACGACGCCCGAGGCCGTTCACGCTGCGCTGGCAGCGCACTACGAAGGCGAGCGCTTCATCAACGTCAAGCCGCTTCGCGACGCGGCCACGCTGGAGGCGGGCGCCTTCGACGTGCAGGCCTGCAACGACACCAACCGCGTCGACCTGTTCGTGTTCGCCAGCGACACGCAAGTGCTGCTGATGGCGCGTCTGGACAACCTCGGCAAGGGCGCCAGCGGCGCGGCCGTGCAGAGCATGAACGTGCACCTGGGCCTGGACGAGACCCTGGGCCTGGTCTGAGGCCGGGGTCGCGATACTGCGGGCCGTCCAGCTGAGGAGGCCCGCCCGTGAGCACATCCGACAAAGCGCCTGACGACGCGCAGCTGCCGCCCGAGCACGAACGGCTGCTGGAGGCGGTGCACATTGCCAGCCCGGGCGACCCGCTCGGCCTGGCCCTCGCCAGCGTCGACACCCGCTCCCGCCAGAGCATGGCCCAGCAGGCGCTGCGCTGGACCTATGTGCTGCGCTCCCGCCAGCGCTGGGTGCGCGACGCCAAGGTGCGCGAGCAGCATCAGGCCGAGGCGGCGCAGACGCTGCGCATCCTGGGCCTGGGCCCGGCCGAATTGCGGGCGCTGGGCGAGGCAGACACCCTGGTCGTGCGGGTGCCCTTCACGCACGAGGCGATCTACTGGGAAGGCCGCGTCTTCCCGTGGGAATACGTGCTGGCCGCCGCCACGCGCGAGCAGCGCCGCGCCGCCGCCGGCGGGCCGCGGCCGTTCACCGTCATCCGCGAGCTGCAGGTGCAGCATGAGGTGGAGGGCGCCTGGCGGCCGGTGCCGCGTGAAGCGGTTGTCTTCCCGGCGTGGCGGGACTTCCGTGTGCTGTTCGTCAACGCGCTGCCGACCGAGCTGTGCGAGCGCTGGACGGTCGACGCGGAGCTGAAGAACCTGGCCGCTTCGCTGCCGCCCGAGGTGCCGGCGCCGCGCGTGCTGAACTACCCGAGCCTGGAGGAGCTGACGGCCGAACTGAGCGCAAGGCCGCCGCACCTGCTGCACTTCGCCGGCATGGACAGCCACCAGGGCCTGCGCGAACTGGGCTCGCTGCTCGGCAAGGCCTCGCTGGTCGAGGCGCCCGAGTCCGATGCGCCCGACGCGCCGAGCCGCGTGCAGCTCATCGACGACCTGCTCGCCGATTCCCGCCGCGTGCTGGACGGCCTGCTGCTGCGCGGCACTGCTGCGCCAGTTGTTCGCCACCGGCAGGTCGAAGCCGGTGGCGTTCGCCGACGTCTGGAGCGAGGTGAGGGCGCTGCCCGAGTCGGTCGACGCGACCGGCGTGACGCTGTGGCTGGACGGGCCGGTGTTCGTCGACCCCGCCACCCGCGCGGCGCATGCGGCCAACCGCCTGGCCCTGGCCGACAGCGGCCGCCAGCCCGCCTCGGCGGAAGTGCGCTGCGCCATCGAGCCCTTCCCCGAGCTGAACTACGCCGTGCTGCACAACGCCCAGCCGCTGTTCCGCCGCTTCGTGCTCAGCTGCGACGCACCTGAGCAGGCCGAGCCGCTGGATGTGGAAGTGGCCGTGCACATGGGCGCCGAGGAGGCGCGCTACGAGCGTCGCGTCGTCATGCAGCACGAGCGGGAGAACCTCACCCGGGACATCCACGTGCCGCTGACGGCCGATGTCGCGCGCGGCGTGCACGAGGCCATCAACACCAGCCTGCAGGTGCGCGTGCGCCAGGGTGACCGCGTGCTGTATCACGACAGCCACCGCCTGCGCCTGCTGCCGGTGGACCAGTGGCGCGACAACCGCCGCGACGGCCAGTGGCTGCCCTCCTTCGTGCTGCCCCGCGACCCGGCCGTGATGGGCGCGATTGCGCAATCGCAGCGCTACAACCGGGTGCTGCGCGATGACCCGACCGCGGGCTTCGAGGGCTACCAGTGCGTGCCGGACAGCGCCGTCACGGCCGGCGGCCACATCGACGAGGAGTTGCTGCTCGGCGTGGACCGTCAGGTCGAGGCCATCTGGGCGACGCTGCTGCACGACTGGCAGCTGGGCTACATCAACCCGCCGCCCAGCTACAGCAAGCAGCTGGACTCGCAGCGGCTGCGCATGCCGAGCGCCGTGCTGGCCGACCGCGCCGGCACCTGCATCGACCTGGCGCTGCTGTTCGCGGCCTGCCTGGAGCTGGTGGACATCTACCCGGTCGTCTTCCTGCTCGAAGGCCATGCGCTGCCCGGCTGGTGGCGGCATCCGTCCTTCCGCGAGGAGTACATGCAGATGACCGGCAACTACAGCGGCGCGGTGCAGGCTGACGCCAGCGGCAGCTCGGCCGCGAACGCGCAGGCCGTGCCCTGGCATGCCGGCCGCGCCAGCTGGGACGAGGTGCGCGGCCTCATCCTCGACCGCAAGCTGGTGCCCATCGAGACGGTGCGGCTGACCGAGCACTGCGGCTTCGTCGAGGCCATCGAGGCGGGCGTGGAGGCGCTGAGTGATCGTGCCGACTACGACTCGATGCTGGACATCATCACGGCGCGGCAGCGGCAGATCACGCCGTTGCCTTTGCTCAGGGACGACCAATGACGGCCGCGAGTCAAAGCCTGTGGGCCACGGTGGGCGACCAGCTCGACGTGCCGGCGCCCGGCGGCGAGGCGGGCCGCGCCCCCATCCAGCAGCGCCGACGCCGCGGCTTCGATCCGCATGCCGCCGACGGCCGTGCCGCCGTGCGGCTGCTGCGCAGCGATGCCGAGGACGGCCTGCTGCGCTGGGTCTACGAGCCGCCGGTGCGCCAGCTGGGCACGCAGGGCCGGCGCAGCTGGCGCGCCTTCGCGCCGGAATCGCGCCAGACGGTGCAGCGCATCGCCTTCCCCGAGCTGGGCGCCAACCAGCTGACCGACGCGCTGCGCAACCTGGACCGCCGGCTCAACCCGGTGCTGGCCGCCATCACGTCGCCCGCCGAAGGGCTGCGCCGCTGGGACGGCCAGGCCTGGGCTCCGCTCGTGGCCGGCGAGCTGGCGACGCTGCAGGGCCGCGTGCTCGTCCTCGTGCACGGCACCTTCAGCGCCAGCGCGATGTACGCCAAGGAGTTCAACGCCACGCCGGACGGCGAGGCCCTGCTGCAGCGCCTGGCCGACGCCAGCGGCAGCTACGCCGCGGTGCTGGCCTTCGACCATCCGACGTTGAGCGTCGCGCCGTGGCTGAACGCGCTCGCGTTGCGCGATGCGCTGGCGCCCTGCCCGGCCGAGCTCGACTTCGTCGGCCACAGCCGCGGCGGCCTCGTCATCTCCTGGCTGCTGCGCATGGCGCCCGAGCTGCGCGCCCGCCAGGCGCTGTTCGTCGGCTCGCCCCTGGCCGGCACCTCGCTCGCCGCGCCCGACAAGCTGCGCCAGGCGCTCGACACGCTGGCCAGCTTTGCGGACGCGGTGGCCGAGGTGGCCGCGCAGACCCGCAAGGCCGCGCCGCCGGGGCTGGCGGCGCTGGCGCTGGGCGTGGGCGGCCTGGCCTGCGTGCTGGGCAAGGTGCTGCAGCTGGGCGCCCGCACGCCGCTGGCCGACGCGGCGGTGGGCCTGGTGCCGGGGCTGCTGGCCCAGGGCCGCGTCAGCAACAACCTGGAGCTGGCCCAGCTCTACCCGCTGCCGGGCGGGACCGAGCTGCGCGCCATCGGCGGCAGCTTCATGCCGAGCGAAGTCCACCAGCCGTTGTGGAAGCTGTGGAAGCGCGTGACCCACCTGAAAGGCCAGGCGATGTACTACGGCGCCGACCTGATCTTCGACCAGCCCAACGACCTGGTGGTGGACAGCGCGTCGATGAACCAGCTGGGCGATGCCGTGCTGAGCGCGCCGCAGTGGGAGGACCTCGGCGTCAGCGCCGAGACCCACCACACCAACTACTTCCAGGACCTGCGCGTGCTGAACTGGCTGGACCGGCGCCTGCGCTGACGGGCGTCAGCCTTTTGGCGCCTCGCCCGGGGTCGTGTTCGTCAACCGGGACAGCTCGCCGACGCCGACCGGTGGCACCGCCAGCCAGGGCAGCGCGAACAGCCGCCGCGCCAGCCCGGCCGACATGCGCTCGATCTGCCGGCGCTCGCCGGCCAGGCGCGCCGCCAGCAGCGGCTCGTGCGTGCCGGCCGCCAGCACGCTCTTGTTGAGTACCCAGGCATGGGGCTCGATGCCGGCGCGGCGCAGGTCCTCCTGCAGCGCGGCGGCCTGCGACACCGGCGTGATCTCGGGCAGCGTCACCAGGATGATCCGGGTGTAGCTGGCATCCTGCAGCCGCATCAGCGGCGTGATGACGCGCGCCGCGCCATGGCCCTCGAAGGCCCGCGTCATCTGCCGGTGATAGGCGCCGGTGGCATCCATCAGCAGCATGGAGTGGCCGGTGGGCGCGGTGTCGAGCACGACGAAGGCGCTGCGGGCCTCGCTGACGATGCGCGAGAACGCATGGAACACCGCCACCTCCTCGGTGCAGGGCGACTGCAGGTCCTCCAGCAGCAGGGCCTGCTCCTGGGCATCCAGGCCCGGCGAACGGGCGGCCATGATCTTGTCGATGTAGCGCTGCGTTTCCAGCTTCGGGTCGATGCGGCTGACCTGCAGGCCGGGCACCTCGCCCTCCAGCGTGCGCGCCAGGTGGGCGGCGGGGTCGGTGGTGCTCAGGTGCACGGTCTTGCCCCGCTGCACCAGGCCCAGCGCCAGCGCCGCGGCGATGGTGGTCTTGCCGACGCCGCCCTTGCCCATCACCATGATCAGGCCGTGGTCGCTGGCCGCCAGGTCGTCGGCCAGGGCGGCGAGGCCGGGCAGCGGCGGGCCGGCCGGCGGCGACGCGGCGGCGGCTGCCAGGCTTTCCGGGTTTGCCGGCGTGCCGGTGCCCAGCAGCGCACGCAGCGCGGGCAGCCCCACGGTGTCGAAGGCGCGCAGCGGCACGCGGTCCTGCGGCAGCGCGCGCAGGGCGGCGGGCATGTCGTCCAGCGCCTGCTGGCCGACGTCCTCGATGGCGCAGGCCACGGCATCGCTGCGGTCGCTGGCGTGGAAGACGCCGTTGATGGCCAGGCGCTGGTTGTGCAGGCCGAGCTCGTGCAGGTCGGCGCTGGTGCGCGCGGCTTCGGCCAGGGCGCCGCGGTCGGGGCGGGTCACCAGCACCACGGTCGTCAGCGCCGCATCGCTCAGCGCCTGCAGCGCAGCCTTGAAGCGGGCTTCCTGCATCTTCAGGCCCGAATGCGGGCCCAGGCAGGAGGCGCCCCGGTCGTTGCCCTGCAGGAAGCCCGTCCAGGCCTTGGGCAGGCTCAACAGGCGCAGCGTGTGGCCGGTGGGCGCGGTGTCGAAGACGATGTGGTCCCAGGGCTGGGCGCTGTCGGCGAGCAGCGACGAGAACTCGTCGAAGGAGGCGATCTCGGTCGTGCAGGCGCCCGACAGCTGCTCGCGCACGGTCGACAGCTCCTGGGCCGTGGCCTGCGCGTCCATCTGCGCCAGCACGCGCTGGCGGTAGGCCTCGGCGGCAGTGTCGGGGTCGATGTTGAGCACCGACAGCCCCGGCGCGCCCGGCACCGCCACGGGTGTGTTGCGCAGGGGCACGCCAAGCATCTCGTCGAGGTTGGAGGCCGCGTCGGTGCTGACGAGCAGCACGCGCCGGCCGGCGTCGGCCAGCAGCAGCGCAGCGGCGGTGGACAGCGAGGTCTTGCCGACGCCGCCCTTGCCGGTGAAGAAGAGATGCCGCGTGGGCCGGTTCAGGAAGCCGATGCCGGCGGGCTGCAGCCAGGCCTGCACGGCCTGCTGCGACGGCAGGCCGCCGCTGTGCACGAGCCGTCCGGCGACGACGACCGCGGGCGTCGCCTGCACGCCATGGCGGCGGATGTCGTCGGGGTTCTCGACCTTGCTGATCTCGACGGCGATGCCGAGCGCCCGCGCGCTTCGTTCGATGAGGCCGACCGTGCTGCGGCATTTGCTGCAGCCGGAACCGAGGACCTGGATTTGCAGTGGCTGAGGCATGCCACCACTGTGCGCGTGGGCAGGCGGGTCGCGTTGATCGCCGTCAATGTCCCGGGAGAACGCCGGCGGCGATGCTCAACGACAGGTGCGCCAGCCGTCGGTTTCCAGGTGGAAGTGGTCACGATGCGCCGCGTTGTAGGCCGGCCCGAGCACGCCGTCGAACCAGCGGCAGGCGCCGTCGTGAGCCTCGCGCAGGAAGGCGCCCTCCGCGCCGGGGTCTGCCCAGTCACTTTGCACGCCGACACGCCGGCCGCTGCGGAACACGAAGCCGGTGACGTCGAGCGCCTGCGCCGTCGCATGCTGGCTGCGCTGACCTTCGGCGCGGCCATAGACGTTTCGGCAGGCATAGCTGCCGACATGCTGCAGGCGCTGCAGCGGCTCGCCGAGATGCTCGCGGGCAGCCTCCGCCAACG
>SEEY01000334.1 GCA_004211235.1 Rubrivivax sp. | reverse complement strand
GTCAACGCCCGCGAGAAGACCGAGCTGCAGGAGCTGCGTGCCGCCAAGGCCCAGCATGTGGGCACGCCAGTCGACCAGACCAAGGTCGAGCGCTGGGATGCCACCTTCTACAGCGAGCGCGTCAAGCTGCAGAAGTTCAGCGTCGACCAGAACGCCTTCCGCCCCTACTTCCCGCCCCAGGCCAGCCTGGAGTTCTCGATGCGCATCATCGAGAAGTTGATGGGCGTGAAGTACACGCGCATCGACAACAAGCTCTGGCATGACGAAGCCCAGACCTATGTCGTCAGCGACGCCGCTTCGGGCAACCCCATCGCGCAGATGTATGTCGACCTCTATCCGCGCGACGGCAAATACAACCACGCCGCGGTCTGGCCGCTGCGCGGCAGCGCCACGCGCATCCATCGCACGCCGGTGGCCAGCCTGGTCGTCAACTTCGACCGCAACGGGCTGACGCTGGACGAGGTCGAGACCCTGCTGCACGAGCTGGGCCACGCGGTGCATGTGAACCTGTCCAACACGCGCTATGCGGCCACGGCCGGCACGACGGTCATGCACGACTTCGTCGAGGCGCCTTCGCAGATGCTGGAGGACTGGGTTTACGACAAGAAGGTGCTGAAGCTGATGCAGGAGGTCTGCCCGACCTGCAAGCCGGTGCCGGACGCGATGGTGGCGCAGGCCCAGGCCGCGAAGCACTACGGCAAGGGCGGCCAGTTCGGCCGCCAGCACCTGTACGCGAGCTACGACATCACGCTGCACCAGCAGCCCAAGCCCGAGCCCCTGCCGCTGTGGGCTCGGATGGAAGGCGCGACGCCGCTGGGCCATGTGCAGGGCACGATGTTCCCGGCCGGCTTTGCTCACATCGCCGGAGGCTATGGCTCGGGCTACTACGGCTATCTGTGGAGCCTGGTAGTGGCCATGGACCTGCGCACGGCCTTCGCGGCCGACAAGCTGGGCACGGACGCCGGCAAGCGCTACCGCGACCAGGTGCTGGGCCAGGGCGCGCAAAAGCCCGCACCGGAGCTGGTCAAGGACTTCCTGGGCCGCGAGAGCAATTCGCAGGCCTTCTTTGAGTACCTGAAGAAGTGATCAGGCGCAGCTGCCAGAGCCACAGCTGTGGCTCGCGGCTGCTTCAGTGGGGTGTTCGCGGCCTTCATCGGCGATCTGACCCGTCACCGGGTCGAAGCCACGCTGTTCCATCGTGAACACCAGCGCCGCGTCCATCATCTCGGCATGCTGCGGGAACCAGCCCGCCAGCTCCGTGCGCAGGATGTTCAGCGGTTCGCGGTCGTTCAGCTCGTTGGCGTAGCGCAGCGCTTCGCGCATCACGTTCAGCACCATCGCATGCTGGCTGGCGTGGCAGTTCTGCGCCTCGAAGCCGCAGCGCGTCATCCAGTCCTCCTCCATCGCGAAGTGAGCTTCGGTGTGGGCCAGCAGCGCCAGGTAGGCGGGCAGGGCGTCGCCGCCGCCATCCAGCGCGACGCCGAAGGCATTCAGCAGGCCAACGAACTCCTCGTGCGTGGTGTCCAGCGCCGGCTGGTTCAGGACCAGCTTGTCGGTCCAGGCCAGCGTGCTCATGCCAGGCGTGCGCGGTGCCGCGCCACCTGCGCCCGCACCTGGGCCGGCGCTGTGCCGCCCAGCACGTTGCGGGCGTTCAGCGAGCCTTCCAGCGACAGCACGTCGAACACATCGGCCTCGATGCGTGCATCGAAGGCCTTCAACTCGTCAAGCGACAGCGCGGCCAGGTCCACGCCCTTGGCCGTTGCCGTCTTCACGGCATGCGCGACCACCTCGTGTGCATCGCGGAAGGCCGCGCCCTTCTTGACGAGGTAGTCGGCCAGGTCGGTCGCGGTGGCATGGCCGCGCAAGGCCGCGGCGCGCATGGCGTCGGGCTTGGGCGTCAGGCCGGCCAGCATGTCAGCAAAGATGCGCAGCGTGTCCTTCAAGGTGTCAACCGTGTCGAACAAGGGTTCCTTGTCTTCCTGGTTGTCCTTGTTGTAGGCCAGCGGCTGGCCCTTCATCAGCGTGACGAGGCCGACGAGGTGACCCACCACGCGGCCCGTCTTGCCGCGCGCCAGCTCGGGCACGTCGGGGTTCTTCTTCTGCGGCATGATCGACGAGCCGGTGCAGAAGGCATCGGGCAGGGCGATGAAGCCGAAGTTCTGGCTCATCCACAGGATCAGCTCCTCGGACAGCCGCGAGACGTGCAGCATCACGAGCGTGGCGGCCGACGAGAACTCGATGGCGAAGTCGCGGTCGCTCACGGCATCCAGGCTGTTCTGGCAGACACCTTCCATTCCCAGCGTTTTTGCGACCCGCTCGCGGTCCAGCGGGTAGCTGGTGCCGGCCAGCGCGGCCGCGCCCAGCGGCAGGCGGTTGACGCGCTTGCGGGTGTCCAGCATGCGTTCGGCATCGCGCGCGAACATTTCGACGTAGGCCAGCAGGTGATGGCCGAAGCTGACCGGCTGGGCCACCTGCAGATGCGTGAAGCCCGGCAGGATGACGTCGGCATGCTCGCTGGCTTTCTCCACCAGCACGGTCTGCAACTGCTTGAGCAGGCCGGTGATGTCATCGATCTCGCCGCGCAGCCACAGGCGCACGTCGGTGGCGACCTGGTCATTGCGGCTGCGACCGGTGTGCAGGCGCTTGCCGGCAATGCCGACGCGCTCGGTCAGCCGCGCCTCGATGTTGAGGTGCACGTCCTCCAGGTCCAGCTTCCACTCGAACCGGCCGTCCTCGATCTCGGCGGCAATCTCGCCCAGGCCGCGCTGGATGGCGGCATGGTCCTCGGCGCTGAGGATGCCCTGCGCGGCCAGCATTTCTGCATGCGCCAGGCTGCCGGCGATGTCGGCCTGCCACAGGCGCTGGTCGAAGCCGACGCTGGCCGTGTAGCGCTTGACCAGGTCGCTCATCGGCTCGGAGAACAGGGCGGACCAGGCTTGGGATTTGTTGGCGAGTTGGTTGTCTGACATGGGTCGGGCAGCGAATTTGGGCGCGCACAATCGCGCGCAGCCGAACATTATCGAGCCCATGCCTCTGTCGTCTTCCCAGCGTATCCAGCCCGACACAGCGGCTTCGCACGACGCTCGCGCCACCCGTCCAGCCCCGGTTGCCGGTGAGCCGGCCGCCGTGCCCTTGCTGGACCCTACCCGCGCCTTCGACGTCTGCCATGTCGGCCTCGTGCTGCGCGCCGTGCTCGGCGTGCAGGCCTTGCTGGCGCTCGGCACGGCGCTGATTGCCCGCGACGGCTCCCAGTGGCTGACGCTGACCGCCAACGGCACCGTCGTCACGATGATGGCCTCGCTCACCTGGCTGCTCCTTGTCTGCGCCGGCAAACGTCTGTGGCCGCGCCTGCCCGAATCGGGCCAGTGGGCGGCGCTGATGGGGCTGGGCGCCCTGGCCGCGCTGCCCGGCTTCGCCCTGCTCAACCTGACCAGCGACGAACCCGCCTCAGCCTGGCGCTGGGGCAGCGTGGCCGCGGCCGGTGCCAGCGGCGCGGCGCTGCTGCTGGCCTGGCTGAAGCAGCGCGTGCTCGGCCAGCGGCCCGCCGACGCGCTGGCCCAGCTCGCCGAGCTGCAGTCGCGCATCCAGCCCCACTTCCTGTTCAACACGCTGAACAGCGCCATCGCCCTCGTGCAGATCGACCCGGCGCGTGCCGAGGGCGTGCTGGAGGACCTGGCGGAGCTCTTTCGCGTTGCGCTGGCGGACTCCAGCGCCTCGGTCACGCTGGCCGAGGAGGTGGAGCTGGCCAAGCGCTACCTGGCCATCGAGCAGATCCGCTTCGGCGAGCGCCTGCGCGTCACCTGGCAGCTGGACCCGGCCGCCAGCGCCGCCCGCCTGCCGCCGCTGCTGCTGCAGCCGCTGGTCGAGAACGCTGTGCGCCACGGCGTGGAGCCCAACGACGACGGCGGCGAGCTGACCGTGACGACGCAGCGGCGCGGCGCCGAGGTCGAGATCCGCATCGTCAACAGCGTCGGCGCGCCGGCGCGCACGGCCGGGCATGGACTGGCGCTGCGCAATGTGCGCCAGCGCCTGGGGCTGATGCACGACGTCGCCGCGCGTTTCCACGTCGAGGCGACCGAGACCCGGTTCGACCTGCTTATCCTGCTGCCGCTATGACCAGCCCCGCACGGCCGCCCGAAGGGGCTCATGCCCTCGTGGAGGTGCAGCGCGAGGCCCGAACGGAGCGAAGGGACTACCCATGACACTGCGCACCCTCATCGTCGACGACGAACCCCTGGCGCGGCTGCGGCTGCGCGGCCTGGTCGAGGCGATCGGCGAGCCGCGCTGCCAGGTCGTGGCCGAAGCCGCGACCGCCTCGCAGGCCGTCGCCTGGCTGCGCGACCACGGCTGCGACCTCGTGCTGCTGGACGTGCAGATGCCGGGTTCCGACGGCCTGCAGTTCGCCGATGGCCTGGCCGAGCGCGCGGCGGCCGGCCACCCCGTGCCGCTGATCGTCTTCGTGACGGCGCATGCGATGCATGCGCTGCGTGCCTTCGAGCTGGACGCGGTGGACTACCTGACCAAGCCGGTGCGGCGCGAGCGCCTGCAGGCGGCGCTCGCGCGGGTCGCCCAGCGCCTGGCCGAGCGGGCCGCCGTGCAGGTGCAGCAGCCGGCCCAGCCAGGAGAGGGGCCGCCCGCACCCGACGCCGACTTCGTCACCATCACCGACCGCGGCCGGCTCAAGCGCGTGCCGGTGTCCGAGGTGCTGTACTTCAAGGCCGAGCTGAAGTACGTGACGCTGCGTACCGCCAGCGAGAGTCATGTGATGGACGGGGCGCTGTCCGACCTGGAGCAGCGCCACGGCGACCGCTTCCTGCGCATCCACCGCAACGCGCTGGTCGCGAGCTGGGCCGTGCGCGAGCTGGAGCGCCACGCGGCGACGAGCTTCGGCGAACTTGACGCCGTCGACGCCGATGCAGGCGATGGCTGGGCAGTCCGCATCGTGCACGTCGACGAATGGCTGGCCGTATCGCGCCGTCAGGTGGCGGCCGTGCGGGAGGCGCTGGCGGGGCAGGGGCGTTGACAAGCCGCGGGCGCTGGGTCGCGCTGGCCCTGCTGCTCGCGGCGCTCGCGGCGGGCGTGGCGCTGCGTCAGGGTCGACGGGCTGCGGCCGAAGATGAAGGGCAGGGTGCGAGGCCGCCTGCACAGGCGCCAGCAC
>SEEY01000333.1 GCA_004211235.1 Rubrivivax sp. | reverse complement strand
CACAGCTTCGGCGGGCGTTACCTGGAACTGGTGCCCGGCCAGAAGCTGCGCTACACCGCCACGTTCGATGACGCCAACCTGCCCGGCGAGATGACGACGTTCGATGCGCAGTGGATTCGACAAACCGTCAGATCGGCAACTCGGTGAAGTACCGCCCGCCATGGAAGATCAGCGGCTGCGCCCCGGGCCGCGAGGAGCAACGCTCCACCTCGCCGACGAAGATGACGTGGTCGCCCTCCTCGTAGCGGCTGCGGTTGGCACACTCGAACACGGCCACGGCGCCGTCCAGCACCGGCGCACCGCCCGCGCCCTCACGCCAGGCGACACCGGCGAAGCGGTCGATGTCGCGCGTCGCGAAGCGCTGGGCCAGCTCCTTCTGGTCCGCCGCGAGGATGTTGATCGCGTAATGCGTGCCGGTCGTGAACGTCGGCAGCGAGCCCGCGCGCCGCGCCAGGCTCCACAGCACCAGCGGTGGATCCAGCGACACCGAGTTGAAGGAATTGGCCGTCAGGCCGACGAGCCCGCCGTCTGGCGAGCGCACGGTGACGATGGTCACGCCGGTGGCGAACATGCCGAGGGCCGCGCGGAAATGCTGGGGATCCATCGGGCGATTGTCGCCAGTCCTACGAGCCGGCCGACATCTCCATCGCACAATCCCGGACATGCAAGCCGACGACTCCCAGGTCCACGACGACCTGCAGTTCACCGACCCGCCGCGCCGCCAGTTCGGCGCCTGCGATTGCGCCGCTGCAGGCTGCACACCGCCCGCCCGACGCGGTCGGCGCCTGTTCACGGGCCTTCTCGCGGCCACCGGTGCCGCAGCGCTGCTGCCGGCCTGGGCGCGCGAAGGCGTCGACGTGGGCCCGAAGAGCCGGTTTGCCGGCCTGATCTCGGCCGACGAGATCGAGCGCGGCGGCAGCCAGCAGTACGCGCAGATGATGCAGCAGGCCGCCCAGCAGCGCGCGCTCGCGCCGATGGCGCATCCGCAGGTCCAGCGGCTGCGCTACATCGCCCAGCGCATCATCCCGTTCAGCTATGAATGGAACGACCGCGCGCGGCAGTGGAAATGGGAGGTCAACCTGCTCGACAGCCCGCAGCTGAACGCCTTCTGCATGCCGGGCGGCAAGATCGCCTTCTACTACGGCATCCTCGACAAGCTGCAGCTGGAGGACGACGAGGTCGCCGCCATCATGGGCCACGAGGTGGCGCATGCCCTGCGCGAGCATGCGCGGGAGCGCGTCGGCAAGTCGGCCGCAACCAACCTCGGCGTGGAGGCGCTGTCGGCGCTGTTCGGGCTCGGCAATCTGGGCCGCTATGCCGCCGGCCTCGGCGGCCAGTTGCTGAACCTGCGCTTCAGCCGGGATGACGAGTCCGAGGCCGATCTGGTCGGCGTCGAGCTGTCGGCCCGCGCGGGCTACGACCCGGCCGCCGCCGTGCGGCTGTGGGAAAAGATGATGTCGGCCAACAAGGGCGCACCGCCGCAGTGGCTGTCGACCCACCCGGCCAACACGACGCGCATCCAGGACATCCGCGCCAGCCTGCCGCAGGTCCAGGGCCTCTACAGCCGGGCCCGCAAACCCGATCAGCGCTTTCCCATCGCGCCGCCGCGCGGCCAGGCGGTTTCGCGCTGAGCTGCGGCCCGGGAAACCGGCGTCACCAGCGCGCGGGCAGCGCTTTCAGGCGTTGGTACTGACCGGCCGCGACACGGCGCAGGTAGCCGCCGAGTTCCAGGTCCTTGACGAGCTTGGACACCATCTCGCGCGAGCAGCCCAGGCGCTGGGCGATGCCCTGATGGGTCAGCTCCAGATGGCGGCCATCGCCGGTGACGTCGTCGACGAGGTTCTTCAAGCGTCCGTAGACATCGTTCAGCGCCAGCTGCTTGGTCGACAGCGTCGCCGCGCGGGCGCGGCGGATCACCTTGGTCAGCAGTTCGAAGGCGAACTCCGGGTGCTCGCTGATGTGCGTCAGCAGGCTGGCGCGCGTGACCATGACGAGGCGACTGGCCATCTCGGTCATGACGCTCGCCGAGCGGGGCCCGCCGTCCAGGCTCATCTCGCCGACGTATTCCCCCGGGCCGTACACGCCGTAGGTGATCTCGCGACCGCGGGCATCGCTGCTGTAGGCGCGCAGCGAGCCGGACAGGATGAGGTAGAGGTTGTCGCCGACCGAGCCTTCCTCGATCAGCACCACATCCTTGCGGTAACTGCGCGCGACGCCGCGCACGGCAAGCAGGCGCAACGCGGGCGGCAGGGCCAGGAGTTCGTCATCGGGAGCGGCGTCGGACATTCGGCAGCGCCGCGGGCATGGGGCCCTGCAGCGCGCCAGGATGTTAGCCCCTCGCCCAGTCTCGCTGCGCTGAGCGCGAGCGGGACGGCCTGCGTCGAGCCCGGCGCCGCACCGGCACCCCCGCTGAAATGAGCTGCGTTCAGTTGACCAGTTTGGCCGGCCGCAGCGACGACACCAGCGGCGGCAGCAGGGCGAGCTGGCGCATCAGTTCGCCGATGCTGTCGGCGCCGCTCTTGGCACGGATGCTCTGGATCTGGCTGCGCACGGTTGAGATGGCCACGCCCTGGCGCTGTGCGACGTCGGTCGGCTTGACGCCGTTGGACAGCGCCTTCAGCACCTCGGTCTCGGCCGGCGTGAGCTGATAGCGCAGCGCGAACCACTGCGCCGCTAGATCTCCGCAGAGCTCGCGGCGCTCCAGGATCAGCAGCACCGCCGCCTGGCTGACGTCCCGGTTCAGGGGCACGACCACCACGTTGGTGCGCCCGCAGGCCGCGCGGTCGTCGCCCAGGCGCAGCAGGCAGCGGCGGCCGCTCGCCTCGGCGCCCTCGAGTGCCTCGGCCAGCGGCACCGCATCGGTCAGCAGGCGCGCCCTCAGGTGCGGGCCGACGACCTCGAGCGGGTGGTTGTCATCCAGCGCGGCGCGCGCGGCGAGGTTGGTGTGCAGCACGCGCCCGGCCCCGTTGAGCAGCACGACACCGTGGTCCAGCTCCTCCAGCACCAGCCCCATCCACTGGCTGGTCAGCGAGGCGGCTCCCCGGCGCTCGTGGCGTTCGCGGGCGCCGGCGCTCTGGCCCGGCAGAACAAACTCGTTCATCCACATGGCGCACTCCTGGGCCCGTTCGTCGAGCCTTCCTATCAGCGTAGGAGAGCACGTTTCGCGGCGGGCGTAAATGTTGCTGGATGTGTTTGTGAACGAATCACCGAGGTCTGTCACCGGGCAAAAACGACAGTGCGAACTAGGGATTGCGCAGCATGCACGGCCTTGGGTGTGCACAAAGCACGACGGCATGAGCTCATGACGGAAGCTTCGTTGGCGTTTTGGTCATCCCGCTTCAGACTTCAGCCGTTCTCCCTTCAACCGAGCTGCCCCTCCACCTCCGATGTGTGAGCTTTTCGCCCTCAACAGCCATTTGCCGGCCGCGGCCAACTTCTCGTTGCGCGGCTTTGCTGCCCGCGGCGGGCGCACGGCGGACCATGTCGACGGCTGGGGCGTGGCCTTCCACGAAGGCGAGCGCTGCGAGGTCGTCGTCGAGGATCGCCCGGCGGCGGAGTCGGACCTGGCCTCGCACTACGGCCAGCATCCGGTGCCGGCCCGCAACATCCTGGCCCACATCCGCAAGGCCACGCAGGGCGCGCGGGCCGTCGAGAACTGCCACCCCTTCCGCCGCGAATGGGCCGGGCGCACCTGGGTGTTTGCCCACAACGGCGATTTGAAGGACTTCCATCCCGCGCTCGACGGCAGCTTCCGCCCGAGCGGCCAGACCGACAGCGAGCGCGCCTTCTGCTGGCTGATGCAGCGGCTGCAACAGCGTTTCGGCGATGCGGCGCCCGCCTGGCCCGAGCTGGCCGCCACGCTCACGCCCTGGCTGCACGAGATTGCCGAGCATGGCCGCTTCAACCTGCTGCTGACCGACGGACGGGCGATGCTGGCGCATGCCTCCACCAAGCTGCACTGGCTGCGCCGCCAGGCGCCTTTCGGCCACGTGCGCCTGCGGGACGGCGACCTCAGCGTCGACCTGGCCCTGCTGAACGGCCCGCGCGACCGCATGACGCTGGTGGCCACCGAGCCGCTGACGCATGACGAGGCCTGGGCGGCCTTTCAGCCCGGAGAGGTGCGCGTGTTCGAGCAGGGCGACTGCGTCTTCGTCAGCGAAGGCATTGCCTCCCAAGTCGCCGCCTGAGGTCTGCTGCCATCATGGCGGCATGAACATGTTGCGCGCGGCCGCTGCGGCGGCCTTTTTCCTTATCCACCTCGCCGCCCAGGCCGGCACGGCCATCGTCATCGGCGGCGCGACCAAGAGCGACAACGACGCCGTCTGGCAGCGCATCGTCGATGAAGCCGGCGGGGCTGGCGCCCGCATCGCCGTGTTCGCCACCGCTTCGGCCAGCCCCGAGCGCAGTGCCGGCCTGATCGTCGCGGCGCTCAACCGGCGTGGTGCCAACGCCGAGGCCATCCCCGTCGCGCCGCGCCAGACGGACGTCGACTGGCAGGCCAACCTCAACGACCCCAGGCTGATCGCCAAGGTCGCGGCGTCCAAGGGCGTGTTCTTTTCCGGCGGCGCGCAGGGCTTCATCGTCGACACGCTGCAGCCTGGCGGCGAGCCGACGGCGATGCTCAAGGCCATCCGCCAGGTGTTCGACGACGGCGGCGTCGTGGCCGGCACCAGCGCGGGTGCGGCCGTCATGAGCCGCATCATGTTCCGCGACGCGCCGGACAACATGCAGATCCTCAAGGGCCAGTGGCGCGACAAGCGCGAGTACGACCAGGGCCTGGGCTTCGTCATGCCGGGCCTGTTCGTCGACCAGCACTTCCTCAAGCGCGGGCGCATCGGCCGCATGCTGCCGGCCATGCGGGCGCTCGGCTACACGCTGGGCCTGGGCGTCGAGGAGAACACCGCGGCCGTCGTCAAGGGCAGCGAGGTCGAGATCGTCGGCGCGCGCGGCGCGCTGCTGGTGGACCTGTCCGACGCCTCATCGGACGCCAAGCTGCCCGCGTTCAACCTGCGCGGCGCCCAGTTGAGCTACCTGGACCGCGGCGACCGCCACAACCTCAGGACCGGCATCACGACGCCGGCAGCCCACAAGCTGCGCGACCAGAAGATCGACCCCGCCGCCGCCGACTACCGGCCCTACCTGCAGTTCGACCACTACTTC
>SEEY01001188.1 GCA_004211235.1 Rubrivivax sp. | reverse complement strand
TCTGAGCGCCGCATGAAAAGCGCCCGTGCGGGCGCTTCGAATCGAGGCTTGAACGTTCAGGCCGCGTAGCCACCCGTGGCCAGGGCCCAGCCGTCGGTGGCGTCGTCATGGCGCTGCACATGCACCGGGCTCAGCTTCTTGGCCGCGGCGCGTTCGACGAGCGCCTCGGCCTGCGCTTGGGCCAACTGCAGCGCGAAACGCGCCCAGCGCTTCTGCACCAACGGCAGCGCCCAGGCATCTTCGAGCGCCCAGCGGATCTGCTGCGGCTCCTGCAGCTCGTTGGCGGCCAGCACCCGGGGCGCCAGCGCGAGCAGAAAGCGGTTGAAGTCGGTGCGCAGCGCATCGGTGGGCAGCAGCGCCTCCAGGCGGCTCAGGCGTGCGCTCCAGCCCGGCGTGGCGAGCTGGCGGGTGACCAGCGCCTGCAGCGCCTGGATGGGGTTGAAGAGGCGCAGGCGGTTCGGCGGCAGCACATGCAGCGGGATCTGCGCGGCCTGTTCGTGGCTGAGCGGCGTGACGAAGCTGGCCAGCACTGCCAGGCGCTGCCATTCGTCTTCCTTCAGGCCGCCGATGCGATGGATGGGACCGGCCGCGCAGCTGGCGGCCATGCCGGCCAGTGCTTCGTGGCCGCGGCTGCCCTTGGCCTGGTTGGCGCGGCGGCTCATCACGGCGAGGTTGCCGGCGGCGTAGCCGGCGTCGTCACGCACGCGGTCGATGCTGCGGTTGTCGTTGCCGATGGTCTCGCGGGTGATCGGGCAGTGCGAGGTTTCGAGCTGGGCGAGGTGGTGGGGCGTGAGCTGGATGTCCTCGAAGCTGCGGCCGCGGGCCCAGGCATGCGTGCGCAGGGCCAGCCACAGCTGCACCTGCGGCGTGGCGGCCGAGCGCACGGCCCGGCCGCGAGCGGCCATCCAGCCGCGCTGCAGGGGCGATTGCGGGTACAGGTGGGCGATGGGCGGTGTGATGCCGTGCAGCGCGTAGTCGCGGCCGCAGCTTCGAGGACATCCAGCTCACGCCCCACCACCTCGCCCAGCTCGAAACCTCGCACTGCCCGATCACCCGC
>SEEY01001187.1 GCA_004211235.1 Rubrivivax sp. | reverse complement strand
GGATGGGCGAGATGTGTTCGAAATAGCTCATGTCTTGGTTCAACAAAAGTTCTCAGGCGCCACGAAGGCGGCTGTAGAGGTCACGAAAGCGCGCCAGGCGGGGGGCCAGGCGGGCATGGCGTTCGGGGTCGGGTGCGAATCGACCGGTGATGTCGGGCCGGGTGCAGACGGTGTCGATGGCGCCGCCTGCTGCGAGCCAGCCCAGGCGCGCCGCACCGAGCGCGCTGCCGGCTTCGCTGCCGGCGTGCACGACGATCTCGACGTTCAGCGCATCGGCGATCAGTTGCGCCCACCAGGCGCTGCGCGAGCCGCCGCCGACCAGCGACAGCTGGCGCACCTCGGTGCCGGCGACGCGCAGCGCGTCGAGCCCATCGGCGAGGCCGAAGGCGACGCCTTCGAGCACGGCGTAGGTGCAGTCGGCCCGGTTCGTCTGGCCCTTGAGGCCGTGGAAGACGCCAGCGGCGAACGGGTCGTTGTGCGGTGTGCGCTCACCGGCCAGATAGGGCAGGAAGGTGGGCGCGCGCTCGGCGACGTCGCCCTCCGCGCCCGCCAGCTCGGCGAGCAGTTCGCTTTCATTGGCGCCGACGAGAGTGCAGAACCAGCGCAGGCAGCTCGCGGCCGACAGCATCACGCTCATCTGGTGCCAGCGCCCGGGCAGCGCATGGCAGAAGGCATGCACGGCCGAGGCCGGATTGGGGCGGTAGCGGTCGTTGACGACAAACAGCACGCCGGAGGTGCCGAGCGAGATGAAGCCGTCGCCCGGCTGCGTGGCGCCGATGCCGATGGCGCTGGCAGCGTTGTCGCCGGCGCCGCCGGCGACGATGACTTCCGTGCCGAGGCCCCAGGCCTGCGCCAGCGCCGGCTTGAGCACGCCGCTCGGCTCGCTGGCCTCGACGAGGCGCGGCATGTGAGCGCGCGTCAGGCCCGTTGCGGCGAGCAGCTCGTCGGACCAGTCCCGGCGCGCCACGTCCAGCCACAGCGTGCCGGCCGCGTCGGACGGGTCGGACACCTTCTGGCCGGTCAGCTGCAGGCGCAGCCAGTCCTTGGGCAGCAGCACG
>SEEY01001186.1 GCA_004211235.1 Rubrivivax sp. | reverse complement strand
TGCTGATCGAGGGCTTCACCGACAGCGTCGGCAGCGATCAGGCCAACCTGACGCTGTCGCAGCGCCGCTCGCAGGCCGTGGCCGCCGCGCTCAGCGCCCAGGGCGTGGACCCGAGCCGGGTCGACACCCGCGGCTACGGCGAGGCCTACCCGGTGGCGAGCAACTCCAGCACGTCGGACCGCGCCATGAACCGTCGTGTCGAGGTGTACATCTCGAACGACAACCAGCCCGTCCGCGCCCGCGGCTGATGCCGCACCCGTTCCAGGAGAACGCCATGACCACCTGCCAACCCTCCCGCACCGCCGCTTGGCTGGGCGCCGCACTGCTCACCCTGAGCGGCGCTGCGCAGGCTGCCCCGCCGGCCCAGAACGTCGACTCGTTGCGCCTGCAGTACGAGCGTGAGCGGGCCGACTGCATGACGGGCCGCAGCCAGCAGCCGCGCGATGTCTGCTTGCGTGAGGCGGGTGCCGCCTATGCCCAGGCTCGCCAGGGCCGGCTCGCGGCGCCGGGCGACCGGTCCGACCAGTGGGCCGCTAACGCGCTCAAGCGCTGCGAGGCGCAAAAGGGCGAGGACCGCGAACTCTGCGAGCGCCGCGTGCGCGACGGCCAGGTGTTGGGCTCCGTGGAAGGCGGCGGCCAGATCAAGTCGCTGACAGTCCGCTCGACGGAGACGCCGAAGTCCGGCAGCTGAAGCACCTGGAACGTTCGACGGCCAGCTGCGGCAACGCGGCTGGCCGTTGTTCTTTGGAGGTGCCGAGCTGTGGAGCCTTGGACGGGCCGCTCTTGAAGCTCTTCAGTGTGCGACTCGCTGCTGCGGTCGGTACTTTGGCTGCTACGGCGTGGAGCCGAAAAGCTGCGAGAGGGTGACGAGCCTGACCCCGGCACTGGTTGCAACGCTTAGGGCTGCTTGG
Organism: Rubrivivax sp.; assembly: GCA_004211235.1. The sequence continues at coordinate 148 of SEEY01001186.1, read as the reverse complement.
TTCCCCATCTGACCCGGTTGGGCGCGCTTCCATGCGGGGAGGCCCGTCGAGCGAGATTCTAACCGCCGAGGAAGCTGCGGTTGATGGAAACGTCCATTGCCAGCGCCAACAGAGCAAGCGCGGTGAGGTAGCCGAGCAGGTGGAAGGG
>SEEY01001185.1 GCA_004211235.1 Rubrivivax sp. | reverse complement strand
GGCATGGGGCTGGTCGAGGCCACGCTGGAAGCGGTGCACTTGCGTTTCCGTCCCATCATCATGACCTCGCTCGCCTTCATCCTCGGCGTGCTGCCGCCAGCCAGCGCGCCATCGGCACCGGCGTGATGGGGGGCATGATCACCGCAACCGTTCTCGCCGTTTTCCTGGTGCCGGTGTTCTTCGTCGTGGTGCGCAGCCTGTTCAAGGGCAGCGAGCGCCAGCGCAAGATGTACGCCGCCCATCGCCTTCATCCCGAAGAGGACCAAATATGATGCCTACTCCTGTCCGCCTGTTGCTGGCGGCAGCCGCCGCAACCATGATCGCCGGCTGCTCGCTCACCCCCGAGCTGGTACGTCCCGCCGCCCCGGTGGCGCCGGCTTTCCCGCCGCATGCGGCCGCACCGACCGATGCCGGCCGCGCCGCCGTCGACATCGGCTGGCGTGAGTTCTTCCCGGACGCCCGGCTGCAGGCGCTCATCGCCAGCGCGCTGGAAAACAACCGCGACCTGCGCATCGCCGCGCTGCGCATCGAGGAAGCCCGCGCCCAGTACAACGTGCAGGCGGCCGACCTGCTGCCGAATGTGAACGCCGGCGTCAGCGGCAGCCGCAGCCGCACGCCCGGCGGCGTGTCGGCGACCGGCCGCCCGCTGGTGACCAACGTCTACCAGGTCGGCCTCAGCCTGGCCTCGTTCGAACTCGACTTCTTCGGCCGCGTGCGCAGCCTGAACGAAGCGGCGCTGGCTGCCTACCTGGCCACGGAGGAAGCGCAGCGTGCTGCGCAGATCAGCCTGGTGGCGGAAACCGCCAAGGCCTACCTCTCCGAGCTGGGCGCAGGCGAGCAGCTGGTGCTGGCGCAACGCACGCTGGAAGGCCGCGAGCAAGGCTACAAGCTCTCCAGGCAGCGTTTCGATGTCGGCGCGTCGTCGGCGCTGGACCTGCGCCTGAACGAAACCCTGGTGCAGTCGGCCCGGGTCTCGGTCCTGCAGCTGCAGCGGCAACGGGCGCAGGCACGCAATGCGCTGACGCTGCTGGTCGGCACGCCGCTGGGTGACCTGCCGACCGGC